>JAVBJR010000975.1:0-10850 GCA_031546965.1 Dysgonomonas sp. | reverse complement strand
CCAGGAAAAGATCAATTAAAGAACCAGGAAGAGGAAGGGACCAAATGAGAATTGGGTCAGAGCCCTTAATACCAACAATATGACACCTCTGCAAAGATAATATTTGAAATCAAAAGAGTACAGAGATTGTGGTTTTTAACTGTTCATTTGTTCTCAATACAGACGGCGTTCCAATTTTTAAATTGTCCTCCAAACAAGTATGGCCAGTTCAATTTATTATTCCAGAGCATCCACCTGACATGCGCCAATTGTTTTTCTTGTTGGAAGAATGTTCTACGACAGCAAAAAACCGAATATGAATTTTTTTTGTAACCATTCTCTGAATCTCTTAAGTCGTTGTTAAGTGAGGGCTTTAATTAAGACGCATCCAATCTCTGGAGAGAAAATTAACATTAAGGTCACTACCTCAATAATTTCAGTAGATGCTGTAGCTCAAGCAGCTGTCCAAAATATTAACCAATTTAATGGATTTTTTGGTGTTCTTTTTGCGAAAAAAGTGGAATTTTGATTGAGGGTAAGTGAGGCCTAGTTTACAGACCAGAATTTGATATGCAGCTAAGAAACAAAACGCGAATTGATAGGCAAGATGCTCTGGCAATAGAAACTCAACCACTAGTCATGGGGGTCAAAGGACCCAGTGTTATGTCGGACATTCCAAACCCTCTTGGAAATAACGATACAGCAGTGTGTTTTTAAACAAGTGGTCCATTAATATCCATAACTCCCCACTACTGTAATGAAGCCACAGCTTCTCTGGGGCATGCAGCCTATGTATGCCCCCTACAACCATCATTATCAGGTTTAATTTACTTGTGTCTTAGCATATACGGTGTTGTATTTTCCAAAGGACCTATCCAGGAACTTTATTAAATAATTTATAAGGAAAATTGCAATATTACCAATACATCAGCATTTTTGCAAGAATTGTTGTCCTAACAGAGCTGTGGCTCCACTATACCATTATCCCACTGTTTCAAAACACACAACTGTAATAGTTATTGCTTATAGAAAATTTAGATATTGCTCGTGGCTGCATCCCAGAATATATGCATAGCGCTTTCCTTGGTGTTGTGAGACAGTTTTTTAACAAGTGGTTTAATAATAAAAATCACAATTCCATTTGGAACTTGGGCAGTTACCTTGAAGAAATTGATGTAATTCTAACCAAAATTTGCCCACCTGACTACATGACTAGACTGCCCAGGAGTATAACACAAAGGAAATACTGAACGACTTCTGAGTTTTGGTCATGGGCTTTGTTCTATTCACCGATAATTCCAAAACAATATTTGCCAGAGAGTATTATGAGCACTGGTATTGGTTTATATCTGCTTTGTTTTTGCTTTTAGGAGACAATATGTCAACTGATGACATCGCTCATGCTGAATTTCTCCTTAAAATGTTTGTGGCTGGAGTGGAACGTTTACATAGCATTCAAGACTGTACCTATAACTTGCACCAAATGTTACATTTGCCACTTGCCGTTCAGAGATGGGGGTCCATTATTCATCATCCACGTTTTTATTTAAAGGTAACAATGGTGATATCCTAAAACTTGTTCATGTCACACAATCCAATCTTACACAAATTCCTGCGTTTGTCAATTTTTCTCTTGGACTGAGATTTCTAGAAAGGAAGTTTAGCAAAAAATATTTAGATTTTGGTAAAAATCAATGGCGTATGGGCACATCTTTGCACAGGTTAAATGGTCATGGCAAACACAATATGTTTCTTGAATTAGAGTTTGAAAGACTACGGGCAGAAAATATTTGGTGCACGGAATGTCGACAATCTACACATTGCAAGCTAAGAAATGGAGATATATTGACATAAAAATGATATAAAAGGAGCAAATTGAAGCGAAATAATTATACAATTTAGATCATCACCAACACTGTCCGAGAATTTGCAAAAATTAAATTTTTCACATTAATTGTACGATGACACCGACTGGGGGATCATCCCTTTTATTTCTCCAAAAAGGGAAAACAGGTATTTCAATGCGCAAAAAGGCTCACACAACAGTCTTTAAACAGTATTTGATAATGGTCTTGGGAAGGATGGATCTTGCGAGTAGAGGATGTGGAAGGTCAATGTAGTCTTGGTAAACGGTAGAAGGAGGAGGACTCGAGTTGAAGTTGTCCAGGACAAACAAAAAGGTACATGATTAGTAAAGGGAAACTAGTCCTCCAAAAAGGAATCAGTACCTAGATGTCTGGCCGTAAAGACAGCTATAAGACAGTAAACTTGGGTGGTCGATAGGAAGAACCACGGGTGATGAGGGTATTGATGTCCTGGACTGCTCTCGAGAATAGGGTGAGCGAGTTGAATTTGGTGGATGCGCTCCAGGTTGACAGCATAAGGCAGACAGCCCCTTCTAGTTGAGTACCACGTCTTATATAGCCAGTCCAGTCAGGTGATGCATTGTGTAATATTGTGAAACTGGTCACAAACTGGTTGTATCAGGAATAGGTAATTGTTTAATTCTTGGAAATGGACTTGAGCAACAGGGTCAAAGGGGAAAGACTGCTATGTTGACCCTTTCACAATCGCCACAATTGGAAAACACAATGTAATATTTGTATGAGACACACTACCTGGTCGTTTATTTTATTGTGCATCGAAACGTGTAAACTTGTGATTTGTAAACCGTACAATTGTTGGTGTTTCTAAAATTTCACGTGCTAACAACTTTGTAATGCGGATGTCAAATAAGTGGGAAGTGAACCTCTCATAAATACCATTAAAAAATATATATTGCCTCGATCATGTGATCATATATTTTGAAATATATTGATTCATACATTCGTTTCGTCAACTAATTAAATTGTATATATACACTCTGAATTAGTTGGATACAGCATCAACATCTCTGATCCAAGATCTCATTCTAGTGATACATTTGTTTATCACTAGGATTAGTTGGATCGAAGTTATCAAACAAGTGATCCAATTCGATACAAATTCTATCAATATGTATCAAAAATTTTCATAAGGGTTAAGAAAAATTCCACACATTATAGAATGTGTTGAAATTGTTACCTGTTGCATTGAAGCAAGGAGTTATAAGGTTATCAAGAGTCGCAACTAACATGTTGGGGGAGAAAACAACCTCCCTTTAGAATGTTTTCGTTCGGGGTGCGCAGCCAATCGCGTTACGGTTGACGTCACCACACACCACCCTCTAGCCACCCCTTGCTGCCATCTTATGGGGATTGGAACATGTGGTTTTCTTCGCATTTTTGTCGCATTTTTCTGACTATTTTTTGTATTTACAACTTTTCTGGGCAAGTCTGGAGCCTGCACAGCAACATAAGTAACTTTCTGGTTGTTTTTATTAGCAATAAATGCTGTGCTTGTGTCTAAATGTGCTGGTTTTTGTGGAACTGCTTGCTACATTCGAAAATTCGAAAATCAATTAATGCGACGAAAACCACGTTCCAATCCCCATAAGATGGCAGCAAGGGGTGGCTAGAAGGTGGTGTGTGGCGACGTCAACCGCAACGCGATTAGCTGCGCGCCGAACAACGAAAACATTCTAAAGGGAGGTTGTTTTCTCCCCCAACATGCTGGTTGGGACTCCTGACCTTATAATTTCTTGATTGAAGTTTGTGAATTATATTATTTCACATATTGCAAATCAAAATTTGAATCACAATTGTATGAAATTTTGTTATTTCAGCATGCAGTCACAATGTAGAAACATGCTGGTATAATGCTGCAATGCCAATGCATTGCATATTTTTGTTGTATTTGGGATATTGATGCTCTTGTATTTTGATTCATCATACCATGCAGATGTATTTTCAGTACATCGACATTTTGAAATCGCTGATCGTTTATATTTGCAAGTAAAACCACAAAATTTTATACAATGCACTCCTCGTTTAATTAAAGATAATCTATGCTTTTGGAAGGCTATGGAATTTCAGAATTGTTCGTTATACTACTCATTCTCTATATTTGGAAAAATAGTGGATTCTGAGTATTTCAACCGCTACCTCCTACTTGTTAATGATTTATGTTTACTTTATCAGAAAGTTGTGAAATTGTGTGAGACAGAATGCGCTGAGAAATTGTTAATTGAATATGTCAAGAATTTTGAAACATTGTACACCTTACACAATACGTCTGTAAATGTCCATTATCTTTTGCATTTACCACTGTGTGTGAAAACCTTGAACCGCTATATGTACTGAATTGTTTTCCGCTTGAAAACGGAAATGACAAATTGTTAAAATTGATTCTTGGAACACAACATGCGGAGCTTCAAATTCAAGAAGTGGTATCGATAACTACATGTGCCAAATTAACATTAAGCGACTTAAGGAAGGGGAGTAACGTTTATTCCTTTATCTGCAAATTGAGGGCTGGAAAGCAAGAGAAGAACTTAGAAAATATTTCATACAAATGCTTTTTAATTGGAATATATACTGGCAAAGAAAGGACGACCGATGCAAAACTTATCCTGGATAACATTTTGCATGAAACATGTCTATGCAAATTTAAAGTATTCACAATACTCCAGAAAGGCAACGCAACATACTACAGTCAACTGTACTCAAAAAGCTAAAAAGAATTTTCTGCACAATGCGATACTTAACGGCTCGTGGTGAAAAATTAGGCAATATTAAATATTTTGTAAAATGCATTCATGAGAGATGCTAATATGTTGCGCATGATGATAATCAATTGTGCATAAATATGTTTGTTGCAATCACAGAATGCATTGAAACCAATGTCACTGATTTCAACATTGGCCTACAGCTTATTGCAAACCCATAACACATTTTAACAGGGAATGTAACAGAAGAGCATAATGTTGTACATATTAACTCTTTGTAGGAATTGTGTATTAATGTAACTATTGATGACAAGGTATTTGTAATGGTCATATGAAGTTGCGAGAAATGGATCCACGGACACACAAGCTGGAGCACAAATGGATGACAGATGTTCTATTTGAATTACAGTTTGCAGAATCAGAATTAAGGTTTATTGTTTCCAACGTGGCAATATGTTTACTTCACAACACATATACATATTAAAACTGAATTTGCACAGCCACGGTTAACATAAGCATCTTTCTAGTCAACACTACCTGGTGGTTGCAAACAATAATCAGCAAAAGTGTATCTTACATGAATATCTTGCATAGTGTGGGTGTTGTTGCTTGTTATTATTCGAAAACTATCACTTGTATCATGCACAAAACCACAAAATTCCTCCATTCTCCAGCGATCAATTCACCATTGCTGCCTTCATGGTATCCAGTTTACTTTGAGCATGTTTTTGCATCTTGAAAATACTCATCACCATGAGAAATGCCAGATCCTCAGCAGCAACTGTTAAATGGCAACTAGAGTCTGGATTAGGGTCATGTGATACTGTATTTACTTTAGGGGTTTTCATTTTAATGTCATTTTATGTAAAATTCAACATTTACTCTAGATGACCGTGATTACTCAACAATACTCACCAGGAACATTTTTAACATTTTATTAAAACTTCAATATGATTGGCTTGCACATGAGCATATATGCCCATATATGGTATTTCAACGGACCTGCCAGTGGAAACACCATATATGGGCATAAGTGATAATGCCAATAGTGCTGCCAAGAACTTATACGTATATTGAGCACACTTGTCAGGACATGTATAGGCGTCCTTTCTTTGTTGTGAAGAATTTTAATGAGACTGACAGGATTACTATATACAGCGTGTAAATGAATAAGTGTTACAAACTTCTTGGGGGATTTGCGAACATATTTGCCAATAAACCATAAACCAATCATCGGAAATGCACCACCATGGGGCTAAAGGCCAAATACGAGAATGTCAAGGTCATGGTGTGTTTCACAAGGTTGGAAAGTGAAACAGCATAAACTCCCTGCAAGGGTCGATTCATGCAGTACAACCATGGAAACTTTCATGTTTGCCGAGTATGCTGACATGCTGCTGATTTATGGGGAAACCAGGTGTAACGGTAGAGTTTCTTGTCGGTTGTATGTGGAACGTTACCCTGAGAGACGCATTTCAGCCCACACCATGTTTGAAAGGTTGAATAGATGACTGCGAGAATCGGGCTCCCTCAAAGTCCAAAAGAGGGGCAGTGGGGCAAACCGAACGTTGCAAACACTTGAATTTGAAGAAGAGGTGCTTGAATGTTTACCTAATGAACCATCCACAAGTACCCGGGCCGTTGCACATGCTATGGGTGCAAATCATGTAAGCGTGTGGGAGGTAATTCATGAACAGCTGAATCACCCATACCATCATCAAAAGGTGCAAGCCATTGGCCCTGATGACTTTCAGCCTCGTGTTGCCTTTTGTTGCTGGTTTCTGCGCCGCTGTACGGACGATCCGCCATTTCCAAGGTTGGTGTTGTTCACCGATAAGGCTTTGTTTTCCAGAGAAGGCATCTTTAACTCTAGCCACAGCCATACGTGGCGTAGAAAACTTCGCATCGCACGTTCTCCATCAACATGTGGGCCGGAGATGTAGCAGATCGGTTAATAGGGCCATACATGTTGCCCCAACGTCTAAATGGGCAGACGTACCTCACCATTTTATGGAAGGTGTTGCCAGAGTTGTTGGAAGAAGTGCCACTAATGTGTCGTCAACGTATGTGGTTCCAACATGATGGAGCACCCGCTCCATCATGTTGGAATCCTTGGGAGGGCGTCGGATTGGAAGCGGTGGTCCAATCGGGATTGCCTGCACGATCAACAGATTTTACCCCATTGGATTTTTTCATGTGGGGGCACATGAAGAGCTTTATCTACACCACTCCAGCGGAGTCTGAGGATGCTCTGGTATCCAGAATTGCAGCTGCAGCCGAACAAATCATGACCATGCCAGGCGTTTTCCACAGGATGACAAGAAACATGGTGTGTCGTTGCATTGCTTGTATTGAATGTGGTGGGTCAACCTTCGAACAGCTTCTGTAAAGTGTACAGTAGTTTGGGTACAGTTTGATTTCACTACTGATGAGAACGTTTGCACTTACAACCGTCGCACATGACTACCTCGTTTATTTGGCCAGCAGTTGCAGGGATGGCAAGATGAAAGTTGGAGTGCAGCAAGCAGGGTGGTGGACAACAGATTGTTTAGTGGCACGGAACAGAGTACGTGAGAGTTTGAGAGACCTTAGAGGAGCGCAGGAGGGGGTGAGGCAAGAGATTAGGCAAAGGTATCTAGGAGAAAGAAGGAAGATTAGAGAGGTGTGTGAAGATAGTAAACGAAAATGGAAAAGGAAACTAGAAGGGGATGTGATGGCAATCAAAACTGAGGAGGAATTTTGGAAATTTGTAAACAAAGGAAAGCGCTGCAGAAGATGGGGGGGGGGAAATATTGGAAGATGATTGGATAGATCACTTTAAAAAACAATTGGGTGGTGGAGAAATAACGAAAGAAGGATGGATGCAAGATTGGGATGAGATGGGGCGGAGGAGGAAGGGTGGGATAGAGAAATGACAAGAGAGGAGGTGGATGGAGTGATTAAGAGGATGGCTAAAAGAAAAGCAGCGGGTAGTGATGAGATTGAATCTGAAGTTTGGATACATTCGACTGTAGGTGTCAGACAGGGGCTAGTAGATCTGTTTAACAAAGTGTGGTTAAGGGGAGAGATACCAAGTGACTGGGATGAAGCAATTATAGTGCCCATCCATAAAAGTGGGGATAAGAACTACCAGAGAATTATAGAAGTATATCCTTGTTAAGTACGGCATATAAGATTTTCGCCACTATTTTGAATGATAGGTTAATGGAGTGGGCGGAGCGTACGGGGAAGTTACCGGAATATCAAATGGGTTTCCGCAAGGGAAGGGGCACAAGAGATAGTGTCTATGTGCTGCACACATTGGTGGAAAAGCAATTAGGGAAAAAACGAAGCAAATTGTATGCGTATTATATTGATCTGAAAGCAGCCTTTGATTCAGTGAACAGAGGAAAATTGGGGAAGAGGCTGTGGGAGATAGGTGTAAAAGGAAAGATGTTTCGTACCCTAGCACGAATCTATCAAAATACGGAGAACAGAATACGGATGGATGAAGGTGTCACCAAGAAATTTCGGTCAATGAGAGGGGTGCGACAGGGGTGTCCACGTAGCCCGTTGCTGTTTAATTTGTACATTGCTGATTTGGAGGAGTGTTTGAAAGGTAATCAAGAAGGTGGAGTGGTTTTACAAGGAATGAAAGTGTGGTTACTAGCATATGCTGACGATATGGTGTTGGTAGCGGAAGAACCAAAACAGATGCAGAACATGTTACAGTGTTTATGGAGATATCTGAAGAGAAAGGGGTTAGAGCTGAATTATTCGAAGTCTAAGATGCAGATCTTCAAAAAAGGAGGGAAAAGAGCAAAAGGTGAGAAATGGCAGTGGGAGGGGAAAGAGGTGGAGGTGGTAAAAGTGTTCAAGTATTTAGGAATGATTATGCAAAGTAACAATAGCTTTGGAGAACATATACGATATATTAAGAAGAAGGCAAGGGTAGGGATGGGAGCAGTATGGGGGATTGGGGAAAGATTTTGGAAAGGTGATCTACATATGCGGTGGAAACTGTTTAGGGCATTGATCGAGTCTATAATGATATACGGGGCGGAAATTTGGGGTTGGGGAGAACGACAAGAATTACAGAAGCTGATTACTAAGTACTGGAGATGGGTGTTAGGGGTAACGTGGAACGTACCAGGCTATATTATCCAGGAGGAGGTGGATGAACTTCAGATATGGGCGAAAACCTGGAGGAGGGCATATAGTTATGAATATAGATTGAGGAAGGAAGAAAAGGAAAGCTGGGTGAATGTTTGTGCAAAGTGGAGGAGTGAGGAGAAGCAAAAGAATTTAAAATGGAGAGTAGAAAGGAGGCAGGAATTAGCAAAATTGGGAATCTCGGAGGAAGGAATACAAGACTTGGAGGACAGAGGTTGGGAGGTGACAACGGAAATGGAGAGGAGAGTAAAAGATAGGCGAATTCAGTTGAATCGACAAAAGATTGAGAACTCAAAATTTAATCCAGAGTATAAAGGGTGGAAAATGGGACAGGGGAGAGCACAATATCTGGAAAGTAAATTTCTGAGCCATCAGGATAAAGGATTGCTGGCTAGATACAGAACGGGTGCGGAGGTGGGGGCGGCGTACTATTGGATGCAGGACGATAAACGCTTATGTAAAGTGTGTAGAAGAGAAGAGGAGACAATGAAGCATGTGATAGAGGAGTGTGATGGTGTGAGAGCGAGTGTGAGAGGTAAACGGATGGAGGAGGTGCTTAGAGAAGATGGTAGTGGAAGGAGTTTTTTGCGAGAATTGGATAGGGAGAGAAGGGCAAAAAAGTTGGAGGAAGGTGGCAAGACATAGACACTTCGCGGTGCAGTAGAATGGTTGGGAATGGGATATGGGCGATGGTTCCACATAGTTAGCGATTAAGTTAAGTTTATCTAATTTATTTATTTATTATTTATTATTTATTTATTTATTTAAATTATTGTTTTACGTTTAAGTTAAGTAATTCGACTAAGTGTATGCGGGAAGAAGAACATGTATCTCTCTTTCTATGCCAAAATGGCAAGAAATAAAACCATACATACATTAAGATAGGCTATTATTGATTGCTGGTATAAAAATGATCCTAAGAGTATGCATACATTAGTAGAATCTATGATGGAAGTAGTTTTTAATGTAATAAAGGCAATTGGAGGGTCAATTAAGTATCAGTAAACTTTTATGTAACATTTTAGTTCAGTGTCCACTAAAATATCAAACAGTTGATTTCGCCTATTCCCACATTTTAATATCTGCTAAGAAAGCCATGTCAGTTATGGTTGTGCAAATGTGTCACAATCTGTTTTAGGTTGTAATTAACAGATGTGTATCCATTTTTGCCTGATTTCCTTAGTTTCATTGAAATACCAAGTGTCCACTAAATTACAAAACAGGCTGTATGTGCATGGAAGAATGTACCTAGTATGCACGTACACATATGCGGGACATACAATTGTAATTGAGGCCTAATATTCTTGTGCAAATGGAAATTATCAATTTTGGTCAAAGGGCTATAGAATTGAAGCTGTCACTCGAGAGCTGCATGGTATTTGGTTAGAAAACCTGCAGACTGAATTTAAGTGCTTACGCAACACCTTGTAATCTATGGCAATTACGAAAATGTTTGTTTTAACTGTACTGTTACTAACGAGATCTGTACACAACCGTAGTGCTTTAACCCAAGAGCCTTCCTCACCTATCCATACAATCACACGGAAGCGTCATAACGCTACAGTCAATGGAACCCTGCACAAGTAGGTGTGCAATAATTTTTAATATACACTTATCGGATCCCAAAACGGATTCCGACGTAGATATTCTTTTTAGTCATGCCAATTTGTGAACCGATATATGCCATGAAAATGCATGCACCGCAAGCAGGCATTATAGCTAGAAAATTCCTTTGAACTTGCATTACCTAGGGCCCATAGAGACCACAAATGCACAACGCCAATTTCACCAATTTTACATATAGAAGTAGTTATAGACCAAAATTAAAGGTAGGCAACAAAGACAATGGAGTCTGAATTGTTTTGTTTGATTTTAAATTTTCTTGCGTTATAAATGGTTTTATCTAGATATATGTAGCAAATTATTTCCTATATGTAGCTGTTTTTGACTTTATAAAATTATCAATAAATCGATAACATTTTTATCTTGATAGCAATTGACCATTTTGGCAATACCGCAGCGCTATCTGGCGGCAAGCCAAGCAACCTTCAACGACGTGACGCCTTGTAATGCATTTCCTATGTGCATACGCGATTAATGACGGGAAAACACTGTAGGATGCAATTGCTGTGTT
>JAVBJR010000412.1:0-2812 GCA_031546965.1 Dysgonomonas sp. | reverse complement strand
GTCACAGAAGTGCGATGTCACGGCGCTGGCGTCATAATGTCCTGTGGCAAAATGGCGCTAGCCAATGAGACGGATCATCGTCGATCAAAATCGAACGTTTTCGAATTTCTGCCAATTGCAGCGTTTCCGATCCGTGACGTATATTGTGACTTGACGACCGAAATGGACCTTTACTCTAGTCGTCGTAACAATTAAACGGTACGGTAAACAAATCTGAAAATCGCAACGAAGTTTCAGAATACGCATCTGACGAGTTGGCAAAACGATCGACCAAATCTGTGAGGTCGAATATTTCCGTGTCAGTTCTCCTTTAAATTTGAGATGGTTATGTAACCAATCATTCCAATCACAATAAGCATATTTGCAAGCGTCTGAGACACCATCTTGAAAACCAAGATGGCCACCCTAAAATGAAAATCCTCCAATCGGGATGAAAATTCAGTTTCTTCTGTAACCAATCATTCCAATCACAATAAACATATTTGCAAGCCTCTGAGACGCCATCTTGAAAACCAAGATGGCCACCCTAAAATGAAAATCCTCCAATCGGGATGAAATTTCAGTTACTTATGTAACCAATCATTTCAATCACAATAGACATATTTGCAAGCCTCTGAGGCGCCATCTTGAAAACCAAGATGGACACCCTAAAATGAAAATACTCCAATCGTGATGAAATTTCAGTTTCTTATGTAACCAATCATTCTAATCACAATAAACATATTTGCAAGGCTCTGAGACGCCATCTTGAAAACCAAGATGGCCGCCTAAAATTAAAATCCTCCAATCGGGATGAAATTTCAGTTACTTATGTAACCAATCATTTCAATCACAATAAACATATTTGCAAGCCTCTGAGACGCCATCTTGAAAACCAAGATGGCCGCCTAAAATGAAAATCCTCCAATCGGGATGAAATTTCAGTTCAGATAATAATGTTTCATTATAGTCTTGCAATCGTCTATCATGCATTTTGTTGATGGGAAAGTCAAATCAAATGTTTTATGTCATTAAACATGAAATACCTACGTGTTTTGCAATTTTTTATGTCAATAAAGATTGCGCCCACAGCATCAAAATAATTAGGAAAAATGAAAGTGAGTGTGAAAGTGACCGTTTGCAATTGATAAAATTTGGCCTGCTTGTGGAAAAACTTAAAATCCAATGACAATATTTGCTGTATCAAGAGCGAAATTTACATTTTTTGGCCAATTTTGATTTGTTATAAACAATTTCATATTTATTCTGAGTTTTGTACAATTAATCCTACACTGAACAAGCCGTATGAAAAAACGAAGTTTTTTGGGTACTCAGTTCGATGCACAAGTATATAAACTTAGTAAAAGACTCCATTGCAGAAAAAAATTGTTCCCGGCCAGCGGGATCAAACCAGAGACCTTACGCAAACAGACACACAAGCAAACAAACCCGAATCTTAATAAAAGCTTAGTAAAAAATGTATAGTGTCACATAAAACAATTTGCACCAGGAGAGTTATTTAGTGGAGTCGACTCAATACTGTCCCCTCTGCATGTATTTCGGGCTTTCAATTAACCTTTTTTTATATATAAATTGTCAGACAATTCGAACTGTGCAGCAATTTTATCACCTCACACGATTAGTTAATTGCAATATGTTATTGTCAAACCAGCATTTCTGAACCATATAATTTATTTTGTCTGATTATTAAATATTCCTTTTCCTAGTGGAAATAATATGACCTTGAAAGAGAGGGGCACATCCGGCCACTGTAAATGCCATCAAAACATAGCATATCTTCCAGAGTAAAATAAATATGTCATATTCACATGCAATACATTATATATAGGATTCATAAATGCTGGTTTATAACAACAACATATTTTAACTAGTTAATCATGTGATGTGGGAAAATTACTGCACAGGTTGAATTGTGTGCCAATTTCAAAATATAAAAAAGGTTAAAAGAAAGTCTCAAATAGTATGTATATACAGTATAAAATCGGCTATAACGTTTCCATTTACAAATATTTCCGATTGGGGTAGTGCTTTTACGATTGTATGGGGGTGGGGGAGGGGGTGGGATCGAGTTTCGGCAATTTATTCATTTATAAATAAATATAGATTATTTCCATATTTATATTTCAAGGAATCCCCAATCACAATTTCTAAACCCCCCCCCCCCCGTTGGGGGGGAGGGGATTGTAAGGGGAGGGGGGTAGTGGGGGGTCAAGAGGCATAAATTAGGGGGTTGAGGAGGGTGTGGTATAGAGTTTCGGGAATTTATTCATTTATAAATAAATACAGACTTTTTCCATATGTATATTTCAAGGTATCCCCAATCAGAATTTCAAGGTCAGAATATTTACAGAGAAGAGCTATATTGGATATTCAAACGCAATAAATTACAGGGTTCAGAAATGCTGGTTTAACACATTGTAATTAACTAATGGAGTGAGGTGGAAAAATTACAGCACAGATCATATTGTCTGGCAACTTGAAAATATCAAAACAGTTAAAAATAAAGCCTGACAGACATTCTTTTAACTTTTTTTATTTGTTGAAATTAACACACAGATCAGGTGGTAATTTTTCAACCTCACATATTTAATTAATTCCAAGATGTTATTTTTATAAGCTCGCATTTCTGAACTCTATAATTTACTGCGTTTCAATATTAAATATTCCTTTTTTTTTCAGGAAATATTCTGAACTTGAAAGAAGGTGGTTTGAGGACATTGAAATATAAATGTGAAAAGTTGTTCATGTATTCATGCCTCCCTTCCATACACCCCTACCCCTAGACACTTGCAATAATATGCTGCCCCATCCA
>JAVBJR010000395.1:0-4326 GCA_031546965.1 Dysgonomonas sp. | reverse complement strand
AAAGAAAGAGTTCCATCGACAAATCCGTATCTATTTTTAACCATTGCGAATTGGTTAACATACCAAATAGCCATTCTCTATACATTATCACTCTGAATAACATATTAAAAATTTTTTATTCAGTTGCCTGTCCCTTTAAAGGAGAAGTGTCACCGTTTTCGAAGTTGTCCCAAAATCTGCATTTGTAGATGAAAAACATATCAATAAGCGGTTTGTGAATTCGGATTTGTTATTTGAAATACGAAAACGAAGTTATAGGCAATATTCAATAGTTGTTTGCCCCCGCCCATGACCGAGATATGACCGCGATTGGCTGACGCGTTACACGCTGATGGACGCACAAACTACGTAATTCGAATTGTCCATCCAATAGCAACGGCTAAAATGTCGGCCGCAACAATCGGCGAAAGTAGCGTAAATGCCATTATGAAACAAATCTTTCGTTTGTAGGATGACAAACTTGTTGCTATTTATGAAATAAACTATCTAGATATAAAGTCACCTCTAATTTAGCAGTATTTGACGAGTTTAACGAGCTTAATAACAATCGGCAATGGGCAACGCACATTCCGGTGGGGGAGGTGCCAGATTTCAATAAGAGTGACCAAACGACTAATGGGAGAATGGTTGGTCACTTAGAAGTGGTTTTTTCAACAACAAACTGCTCAAAATGCCTGTAGTAAAAAATTCCAATAAATACAGGGATGTTCTGCATCACCCAGTGAACATGGAATATCCTTCGATTTTGAAATTAAAAATCTCTAAAAATACGGTGACACTTCTCCTTTAAACGCGAGTTTAGACATATCATATAAATGCTACCATCGCAATTTTAAGATTTTAAGAATTGTGGTTTTAACGATAGAAGGACTGGTGCATAATGCCCTGTGGTCCATTCATCCCCGGTCACCCCTATCTAACCAGTGTCATAGATTTCAGTGTAAAATCGTGTGTTTTACGCTGAAATCTTCGACAAACTGACCGGTTAGATAAATAGACCTTAACATGTATATCTTCACAAATCTTGTAGGAAATTTGAGATGATGGCAACATGCAAAAGAAATATTAATATGCGCACTGATACGAAAAATAAATCAAATATGCCGTGCACGATACATTCACAAAACCTCCCTAATATATCAGCTAATGGCAATAGTTATTTCAGACTCCAAATTTGAAACCTGATCAATATTTTTACAGTAGAGTATTTATTTAGGAATTTAAATTATGTGCATAAGTCATGTGAATGGAAAATTTAAAAATAAACCAACAATTAAATTTGAAGACCAGAGTTTTCTAGTCAGTTAAAATGCGGTTCTATAAGTCGTGCTGATAAACATTATCTAGTCAGTTTTATTAGTGCTGATATGACCAAGTTTTATAAGTAATGCTGACCAACATGTCGACTTTCAAGACCAACGTTTTCTAGTCAATTAAAATGCTGCTGATTTGACCAAGTTTTGTAAGTCAAGCTGACCAAGATGATGACCAAGATGTTTAAGTCAACTGATCTTGCAGATGCTTGACCAAATATAATTGATCATAAAGATTAAAACGTCGTCGAAGACTAAATCTCACTGGTCATATAGACCAACACATACATATTCATTGACCAGCTTTCACAGAAAAATATAGTTAGTCAATCACACCATGACTAGACTTTCCCGGTAAAAGGACTAATATGGTGCTCTGACTAACCATTAAGAGTCACTCTGACCAACATTTTTCTCTCAGTGTACTTTTTCTTTTTACACTACAAATTTGTCTCCCCACTGAAAGTTATCTTACATTCCGCTGCAGTTTTAAAATGTATTTTCAGTTTGGGAATTGTACTTAGGTGGGTTTTTCATTTACTTTTACTTTTTATAGGGCAATTTTGTCTCCCCACTGACAGTTATCTTACATTCCACTGTAGTTTTAAAATGTATTTTCAGTTTGGAAATTATACTTAGGTGAGTTTTTCAATTACTTTTACTTTTTATATTGCAATTTTGTTTCCCCACCAACAGTTATCTTACATTACACCACTTTTAAAATGTATTTTATATAGTGAAAGCGTCCGAGGAAATCTGTACACAAAGCCCTATTAATCAGTTAGTGACACAATGAAGCCCCCACTGCTCACTTTCACATGGGGCCAAACTAGGCCAATTATTTGCCTCAGGGAAAGCTTGGGTCTTACTATATACACTAGCAAAGTATATAAACAGGTCTGTAAGCAGCGCGTGGTAGTGGGGGGTTCAAAAAGCATTATATATGGAAGTAGTATAACAGGGTCATTGGGGGCAAGGAAGTGACGTCATACTGGAAGTGACGTCATATCCGGTTCCGGTTAATTTGCATATCCCACCCTATGCCACCCCACCCCCTAAAAACCACCTCCCTGAAGTGGGCGTGGCCTAATTTAATTTATTACCACCTCTCTGGTCTCCACCTCCCGGAAGTGGGCGTGTCTAACGGAAATATGATTTAGTAGTTTATTTTATTGTTAATTTGTTTATGTTATATATTTGTTGATTTATTTATTTATGGATTCATGTATGGTTCAATTGATTTATATTTTTTTAGTATGTTGTATTTCCTTTTCGTTTTTTCATTTTCTATTTCCATTTTATTTGCTTTTATATATTTACCGCTTTATATTTATTTATTTATTTTTGACATGTTATTTTATTTTGTTTGTATTTAATGATTTTGTTATTTATTGTAATGATAAGACAGTATTTTAAACAAAAAAAAATATTTTATTGAAACCAAAACAAACCATCACCAACCAAAACTACAAAAATTAAATAATATAATACCAAGAAAAAACAATGCAAACAAAAACAAAACAAAAAAAACGGATAAAAAATAATAAAAAACGAGCAAATAAGGAAACATAAAATCTCTTGATTACGCCTTATATATATTTTCTAAAAAAACCACATCTGGCAATGAACAGTCTTCTTGTGGTGGTGGGGTTGGTGGAGGTGGTGTAGCATTCAGAGCTTCACCCGGCCCCAGCACAGTAGCGTCGCTATCATAATCCTCCTCCATCCCTGATTCCTCAGTATCATCATCAGCTTCCTCGTCTTCCTCCTCCTCATTGTCATCTTCCTCCTCCTCCTCATTGTCATCATCCATCTCGTCCTCATCAGCATCATCATCATCATCTTTGTACCTTCCAATTGCATAGTCAATGGCCTGTAAATAGATACATAATACATAAATACACATATAATTACACATATAATACACATACAAAAATACATTTAACCACTTACATTTTGGTGCGCATTATCTAAGAAGCACGCTACTGCATACAGTTTTGTCTTGCAAGATTCTGTAAATAAATGCAGTATAACAAAATGTTATCGGATGCAAGAAAATAATAAACAAACAAAATAATAACTTACTCAATCTCTTGTGTGCTGTATCACTCAAGTTTTGTCCGAATGCAGCTGTAGCAAAAAACTCGTACATGTTATTTACCACAGGCTCGAACCTGTCCAGAACTCTGTCAACCTCCATACTGAAGTTAGCCATGTCTAAAAAAATCTGTACTGACTTCAAAAATCTACCTGCTTATATACTGTAGAAAGTGCATATAAATGGTCCCAAACATTCCATGAGGCAAATATTATAAGGACCTGCTGCTGTGTGTCAACTGCAAGTGACCATGGCACCCCACGATGCCACCAAGTGATTAATGTTAGGGGCCTAGCAGAGTACAAAGGCCCAATAGGGGTGGGATGATGGGGTGGTGGGAGTAGGGTGCAGTCTTGGGACCTGTATGGCCACTCCTTACATAATTTTGGTACAGCCTTGCATGTAAACAGACAGGTATTGGTGTGAAAAAAGGAAAACTAATAAATAACAATCCATAGGTAGAAAACCATGCCAGAAATTGCATTTTACACCAATAAGTATTGCAAGATAAATGGCACTGGTCAAATACAATTCCTTTTTTGGAAAAAGGAAACTTATAAATAACAATCCATGGGTAGAAAACCATGACAGAAATTGCATTTTACACCAATAGGTATTGCAAGATAAATGGCACTGGTCAAATACAATTCCTTTTTTGGAAAAAGGAAACTTATAAATAACAATCCATAGGTAGAAAAACATGACAGAAATTGCATTTTAGACCAATAGGTATTGCAAGATGAATGGCACTGGTCAAATACAATTGCTTTTTTGGAAAAAGGAAACTTATAAATAACAATCCATAGGTAGAAAACCATGACAGAAATTGCATTTTACACCAATAAGTATTGCAAGATAAATGGCACCGGTCAACTACAATTGCTTTTTGGAAAAAGGAAACTTATAAATAACAGT
>JAVBJR010001291.1:0-2800 GCA_031546965.1 Dysgonomonas sp. | reverse complement strand
TGCTTACTGCTTGTACTTATAATAAAATTTTGTCAGGAACCTCGCCATTGCCAGAAATGGAATCACCATTACCAGAAGTGGATTCACAATTGCCAGAAATGGATTCACATCTTACACCAGTAACCTCTGCAACAGTTCGCCAATTGGGATGTGAAGCCAGAGCTCATAGGAGAACAGCTCTTTTAAGGTTACAAACAATTTCGCCAACAAAAAGGAAATTTAATCAAATGAGCGAGACTTACTTCAATGATAATGAAAGTGAATCTAAGATAAGAAAGCTAAAAGTGATGTCCGAAAATTTGAGAAGAGTCCATGCAGTAAAGGAGGAGTGTCAGCAAAAAGCCAAAAAAGCTTGGAAAAGAAAATAATGCTTTAAGAGCTGAAAAGAAGGCGTATTTAAGAAGACATTGCACTCAAGAATCAAGAAAACATGAAATGGAGCACCAAAATGAATCTCTAAACACAAAACAGGAACTATGGATGAGGAAGAATAATGATGTTTTATTGAAGAAATTATGTGAAATGTACACTCCCAAACAATTGAATTTAACATAAACCCCCAATGCAAAGGGCAGAAAACTTGTCAACTGGCAATCAGAAGACATTGCAAAGGCATTGACTTTCCGCGCCATCAGTCGCCATGGGTATTATTAATATGTGCATGCTAATGGCATGATTCCATTACCATCAGAGACAACATTACAGGAATGGACACGCAATTTTATCTGCAGACCAGGAATACTTCCTGAAGTTCTTCATATCATGAGAACCAGATCTACACAAGTCACTCCGCTGCAACGTCTCTGTGTGTTATGCTTCGACGAGATTAATGTTGATGCCCGTATTTCATATGACAAAGGACTAGATCAAATTTTTGGATCATTAAGTAATGTCCAAGTGGTTATGGTAAGAGGACTTGCTCACACATGGAAACAACCAATATACAGTCAACTCCGCTTATAACAAAGTCGAAAATGCAGGCCAATTAGTTCGATATAAGCGGAGTTCGTTATAAGCGGAGCTGCACATAGGGAAAAACTCAGTTTAACGTATGCAAAACAGTTCGTAATAAGCGAGTTTGTTATAAGCGGAGTTGACTGCTATGATCTTGACGAAACGATGACAGCTGAACTTAAGAAATTAATTGAAGATGTTGAAGGAACTGGCCTCAAGGTGATAGGTGTCGTAAATGACATGGGAGGAAAAAACAGAAAAGTATGGCGTGAGCTCGATGTTACAATGGAATGCACTTGTTTTGTCAATCCTGTTGATTCCAGCCGAAGAATCTGGGTTTTCTTTGATGTTCCTCACCGGTTGAAATTGCTCAGAAACCACTTTTTAGATTCTGGATTTACTTTAGAAGATGGCACAGTGATCACAAAAAATGAAATAGAAAAGATGAGGTGAATTGATAATGGTGAATTGCGATGCACATTCCAGCTAAGTGATACCCATCTAGCTGTAAGTTCAAGAGCTCGCCAAAATTTCCGTTTGGCAGCACAATTATTCTCTGGTCGGACTGCACATGCCATTAAGTACATTCTGAAAAACGAGAGTATGGCTAACTTGTTCCACATCATAAACGGTGGCAGCGCACTACATACCATTTGAAGTCATACCTAACATATTCATCCCTTCCTAACCCACACCAGTTCAACTCATACCACATATACTCATACCACGTACACTCATACCACACAAACTCATACTACACAACCTGTTGACCTGCGTGTAGTTTGATGTTCGGGTGTTGATATGTTCGGGTGTTGCTTGTGCAAAGTGCAAAGTTTACGTGGTTGAGTTTTGTGTGGTATGACCTGACAGGTATGGGTTAGGAAGGGATGAATATGTTAGGTATGACTTCGAAAGTATGACTTTGGCGGGGTATTAAACAGTGTGACATCACAAGCACAACGCACGTAATTGTAATCACATAGTGTTTCATGAGAATAATCAATGCAAAGAATCCTTTGCAGTGTAGTGAGCAATATACCTGGCAATGTGGCAATATCTTGCGATGAATATGAATGGTGCGATATTTCCGCTCCAAGCTTTTGTGTGTGATGTTGAAGGTTTAAAAATTTATTTTGTGTTTTTTAGTGGGTTTTGTAAAAGCTTGTTACTAAGTTTATATACACTTGACTTGCATGTTGTCAGTTTGTTTGCGTTCTGGAGCTATTTTAACGCACTTCCCGACATCGTACACAGTTGAAACTCGGAATACACTTGCGAATCATGCGGCCGTCTTTCACCCAAAACGATTTTTATGTCCCGTTTCACGCCATATTTACCACAATCTCTTTCGGTAATCTTGAGGCGGGGCTCGGAAATCGCATCAGGCCGCCGCCATATTAGATCAAGATTACGTGAGTTGCGGTCTCACTAATACTATTTCTATATACATTGAGTTGCGGTGCTCCTGCCAACACAAAAAAAAAATACAAAAATAATTACTCAATTTTTATTACCAAGATTATATACGTTTGTGGTGAATGGTGTTTGTGTGTTTGCACTGCCGGTGCTTGTGGCAACGGACATTAAAAGCTCAAATTCATAATTTACACTATAGTGTCGATTTAGAAATAAACTTAGTACCCAAAAAACTTAGTTTTTTTCCACGGCCTGTTTTTTAAACAAGTTTTTTTTATAACTATTTTTATTTTAATACCAACTACGCATACTGTGAATGCGTTGACGACATGTCCATAAATTCTGTTAACCTATTCTGAACAGGTTACTCAATCAGAAGCAGGCACGAGCTCACAACGACCTGTATCACTACCGCAGCAGCATTCGCAAG
>JAVBJR010001028.1:0-3667 GCA_031546965.1 Dysgonomonas sp. | reverse complement strand
TACACGGTGACCACGCGGTTTATGGAGCCGGTGAAAGCAGTGTATGCCGTCAACGAACGGCAGTAATCGCTAACGTTGATCGGTCTCAACACAGTGCCAAAGAGGGCTGAAGTCCGATGGCGGAGGACGATGAGCAGTCGGTCTTGTCAAACGAGGACGACATACCTCTTTCCCACCTATGCCTGAGGGCTGAGGAGAAGGCGACCGCGCGGAGGCAAAGTGGCTCACGCTGCGTTAAGGTAAAACGTTTGGCAAAGCGGAAAGAACGTCCATCTATAGAAGATGGGGCGAGGTTATTTATTACACAAAACACCTTCCGGCCGCCACAACACTTCAAACGTAGTGTGTTGAGACGTAGGAGTAGCGCGGGTAAGCGATCCGCGCGGGTGTCGCCCGGTAAGCGCGGGAAACGAAATAACAGGAACCATATGGTAGTCACTCACCAGGGCGGTGATCGGAATGTGGCGTTTGCTGAGCAGAGAGAGGTCGGTAGCGAGCGGGGGGCGTGCAGTAAGGATGTCCACACTCCAGCCTTTAACAGGTCAGTACCTGCCAGTGTAATCAGTGCTCTATTGGGTTTACCGATTGCGGAGTGAAGCGGGGAAGGGGGTGGGAGAAGATAGTTTTACATATCACGGATCTTAGCAAACCCCGTGATCCTGCAGCCTTGCCGGATGTTGCGACGGAGCTGGTAGTTTCGTGTGCTTTTAAGACGCCGGTGGTCTTTTCCCAGAGGGATTTGGACGTGGTTAGTCTAGGGGACGCTGTTACAACGCAAAGTAGTAAACTGAGGGACGGCCAAGACGGCACTGGATTCGCATCCCCCCGGTGGTCCACGGCCTCGATGACCGCGTGAGTTCGATCTCCCCTGTTTTGATGGTACGAACGGGCAGGGAGTGTTGGATTTATTGGACGATTTGAAAGCGTTTGGAGTAGCAGGAGGATACATGGAAAGGGATTTTATGGACAAGGTGGTGCCTAAGGCACTCGCCAGATATGCCCTGCGCTGGTGGAGGTTCAAGAAAGGGTTTACATGTTGGGAAACTTTTAAGGACGAAATCCTCTGGGCCTTCCTCCCCGAAGAATATGGTAGCCTCTTAATGCGTGATCTCGAACGCTGAACCCAAGATATAGAAGAGCCGCTGTTGTCTTTTATCCACGCCATTGAAATGCTGTACCGCAGGGCGCAGCCAAACGAACCGGAAAGTGGGAAGGTCTCCAGAGTGTTGATACAGGTAAACCCGACGTTTAGACAACTGTTGCGTGGGTTGGAATTCAAATCGTTGGCTGAAATGGCCAAGCGAGCCCTCCACTTTGAAGCCATGGCACGTTTGGACAACCGGTATGACCAGCCACCTCCACACAATGAGTTATTTGAGGCTAACACTGGTTGGGAATAGAAGAAACCGTGCGATTCCAAGGTTCCGTGAGATGATAGGCACCGGTCGCATAAGGACCGCGGCGACAAGGATCGCATTGCGCATCACAATGACAGTGACCAGGGCGGGGGTAAAGCAGAGAAAGCAGACTCGAATCGGTCTAAACAGAAAGGGCATAAGCGTGAAAAAGGGGGTGCGCTAAAAAATAAGCGCAGAGGTGAGAACGAGGCTCCAGAGAAAACCAACCCCAAACCAGCAAAGGCTGATGACGCCAAACCCAGTAAGTCCGATGATAGGGCTCAAGGGAATAAGAATCCGAGGCCTACAGGGTGCTTTAACTGCCATAAAGAAGGGCATTGGAAAGATCAGTGTCCCGAACCTCCTAAGCTCAAGCCAAAATCAAGCGCGTACCGTGGGTTGTGCGGTGAGTTATCAGAGGATAAAGTGCCTTTAATAAAAGTCGCGTTAGAGGGAGAAGTGGTGACCGCGCTGATAGATTCAGGCGCGTGTACTGTGGGGCGCACGAAAGAAGAGACGTGTAGCTCCGCCCACATGAGGGTGAAATGATGGACACGGTCCAAATAAAGGGGTGTACTGGTTGATAGGGTGCACCTGTTTTGAGGGTGTCGTTGGAACGCGGTGCAGCCAGAACACCCCTTTATTTGGACCTAGTCCGGATTTACAACTTCATGTGGGCGGAGCTAAAAGTCTCTTCTTTCGTGCGCCCCGCTGTAGTTGCGCTATTGATAGCAAGTTATGCCAAACCTTGAGCAAGTTGGTGATCTACACATCGAGAGCGGTTGTGGTCGACCAAGTGGCGAGTTCAGCAAAGTCTGTAGGTATAGCCTACCTTAGTGTACAATGGGTTGGAGGATATAAACGCCAGATATTTGTAGTTATGCCAAATATGAGCCAGGCGGTTATTTTAGGTAGAGACTTCATCCGATTTGCAGAGATTGTACCTGACGTGAGCAGGGGCATTTGGACCTCAGTAAGTCTCCCGGGGGTGGAAGTTCCCTTTGAGACGGTAACTGTTATGACAGGTACCGTCAGTAATAACGCGCAGTGGAGGGAAAAGATTGCGGCATCGGCGTGTCCGATAGAGTTCCATGACAGGTTGCTCGCAGTGTTCAAAGAATACAAGCATTCATTTCAGTTCCGCTCTGGTAGCGCGATAGGCGTGGACCGTTGCATCCGAACTGGTGTGCACGCTCCCGTGGTGTCGAGGTTTCGACCGCTGAATGCAAAAACGCGATAAATTTTGGATACGCGCTAAATGAGTTTCGCGATTTGGGAATCGTTGAACAGTCTTGTTTCCCTTGGGCGGCTAATACAGTATTGGTAAAGAACAATAACGGCACGATCAAATTATGCATTGATTACCGCAAGTTGAAGGAGGTGACTGTCCCCGACCAGTACCCGATGCAAAACGCAGACGATATTTTCTCACGAGTAGGGACGGCAAAGTTTTTTTTACAGTGATCCATTTGAATAGGAAATTTTTGCAAATTCCGATGGCCAGTGGTGATAGGGAAAAAACGGCATTCCACACACATAAGGGCCTGTGGCAGTTCAGCGCTTTATAGATAAGGTGCTAGGCGATACTGCGAAGGTGTTCGCAGAGGGATTTGTAGATGACGTTCTCATTTATTCGGCGAGTATCGAAGAACATATCGTACACTGTCGAGAGATTTTCTCGCGGCTGGTGGAGGCTGGGCTGTCCATCCACCCGGAGAAAATAAAGATCTGCACTCAGGAGGTGAGGTATTTAGGACATATTATTTCACCTGGCAAAGTGTTGCCCAATCCTGAGAAAGTCCGGGCGGTGAAGGAATTCCCTGTGCCGAAAAATGTAAAGAATGTCCAACATTTTCTGGGATTAGCCAGTTATTATCGGAAATTTGTTCCAAAGTTTTCTAATCTCTCGAGACCGTTGCCCGATTTAACTATTAAAGATAGAGAGTGGACGTGGGGAGCGGTTGAGATGGGTGCATTCGAGGCGATTAAAGATGCTCTAATCAAAACGGCGAGGACCAGCCTGCCAGATTTGGATAAGGAGTTTGTGATACAAACTGACGCGTTAGGAGTAGGCTTGGGGGCTGTATTGTTACAGATCCACGATGAGATATCAAAGCCTATTGCATTCACGAGTAGAAGTCTTACTGGGGCGGAAAATAATTATTCCGTGCCCGAACTCGAATGTTTAGCGGTGGTATTAGCAATAAAGAAATTTAGTCATTATATCGAATTTATGCATTTCACTATCGAAACGGATCATCAGGCACTCA
>JAVBJR010000944.1:0-4750 GCA_031546965.1 Dysgonomonas sp. | reverse complement strand
GAATGTGGGTGGAGCATGAATTTCTCACCCAATCATAATATTCCTTTTTGTAAAATGGGTTGGACTTCTGTCCAGTTTTATATTGTTAAGCTTGACTTTGCTAATTTTTTAGGCAGTAACCAAATAAAATTCGATGTACTTGGTTCTCCAGTCACTCTGTTATAATATTTGCTATACCTTCATTAATACAAAGTTTTCTGAAGTCTGTGCTGTTGGAAAACACACAACCCACCTTACAGGCCTTTATTCGGGTAGAATAAAGTCACCTGTCTCTTAACACCATATACGATAATAATCACAACAGGTACTCTTCGGTTTGCTTCACTTAAAAAAATCCCCATCTGCTTCTTTAACGCTTTCTCTATTGCCGACCATCCCAAACTGTTGTATACAGTACACAGAGAAAAAAAAGTTGGGCAAAATGGCCAAGACAGGTTAATCAAACCTTGTCCTAAAATTGACCCGTTTTTCTTGTTCATATTGATCCGATGAAACTGGTCAATTCTGACCCTACCTAATAAGTTGGTCATTCTGATCCAAGATATTCATGAAGGCTGCATGGTTATAATGACAAATAAATTAGAGAAGGAAATTTAAATAGCCGCAGGTAATCCTTTTTTAATCACTAAAGTGTCTAGGCAGAAGAAAGACCAGTTAATGTATAAATCAGTGTATTTAAAGGTGAACAGAAAGCTTTTCCTTACCATGCTTCAAACTTTAACTGCTGATGCATTTAATGTCGAGGAAACTAGTTAAGACATCCGTTTTTACGACAAAAATTTACCTACGGCGATATAAGACGGAAAAGTTGAGGCCGTTCCTAACCGATTTTTACCACATTCTGACGTCATAAACGTTCTAAACGTCATAAACTGAAGCGGTGTACCTACTCCCGCATGCTTAACGCTAAAACGTGACGTCACAACCGCAGAATCGTGGGAGGTACGGCGTACCTTCTTCGACCGACTTCGGCATTTCAATCCTGATCAACCGCGTAAGTAATAAATTCCGAATTATTTTTACGGAGTAGACTAGCGATTAAACTAACTAATCTCACGTTCACATGCAAATCTGTGCAATCGCGATTTCACCTTTCTGTTCTCCTTTAATCATTTACATACAATGGAAAATACAAATGTCAACTACGTTTACACATTATATTGAAATTTGGCATAAATCATGAACTACGTATAGTACAACTAATGAGAGAACATGATGTGTGGAGTTGTATATTGCTACACATTCTACAGTGGGGCCACTGAGAGAAGACAGTTGCCTGGGGCGCTGGCCAAGGCAGAAGGTTGGAATGGTCCAAATGGAGGGGGATGGTCATCCACTGACAGGGAGTTTTCTGGCGCCCAGGTGCAAGCCAAACACTATCCCCCTTCGTTTGGACGATTTCTCCCCTCTGCCTTGGCTTGCGCCCCAGGCAACTGTCTTCTCTCTGTGGCCCCACTGTACAACCTGGCTAAATCGCCCTGAATACAATTAATTAAATCGCCATCAAACGCTGTTATATTGCACAAATTTCCATGATATGACTAAATTTCCTTGATGAACTTGACCAACATTAGCTTTGTGACTAACTTTAATTGGTCATTATGACCAACCTGCATGTCACTGCGTAAATTTCATTGTTCATGTGACCAAGCTGCACGTCATTGACCAACTTAAGTTGGTCAACATGACTAATCTTTCACGTTGACTAACCATAGTTGGTCATTTTGAACTACTATTTTCTCTCAGTGAGCCATTATATTCCTTTTTTGCACAACCATTGCCCCTCCCGCTTCAGTGACTGTCTCCCATTATTAAATTTAGCACCCGCATCATTCAATATCTCCTTTATCCCATCATAATGCCTCCATATGCTCACATATGTATTAGGGATCACCGTGAATCTCTAAGAAAAAAATATTGCTGAAAAGAAATTCAATGTCATCTGGTGTACGTCCTATATTGGCTGACGACTTTCATTCAAAGGATGCCGCAATGAAACAAAGCAAAGCTTATTTATTTGCTGTAATGAACAAGACTGCAGTTAATTAGAAGTTGAGGGAAAGCGGAGAAACCACTATGTTTCAATGCTAAACGATGTCACCTTGCCATTTTTTTCCTACTCAGCATGTAACACAATGGCCAGTCACAAAGTTCATCTCCGTTTACTTTGTAATGTTTGTGGCTGCTCAGGTTTCCATTAAGTTTAAACAGTACGAAGCATAATGCTATTGAAAACTACATTCTGTTATAAAAGCTGACAGAATAACTAGACAATCCCTTTTGAAAATGCATGACCTAGAACCTGACAGTAACTGCATGAGCAGGCCTGTCCAAATCTGGGCAATAAATATCTTCATAAGATTTAACCAATCTACAAAACATATTATGGGCCCAGAAACTCACCAACTTAGCTTATAGTCAATTTGACCAAGCTGCATACTTACAAGGAAACATACCGAAGTGTATATGGGGGTTAGCGATGCCATATAGCACAAACGATAGTGAAGAGTGAAAAAGTAAACATCCTACCTTCCTAGGTGCTCTCCCCTTACGTGGACGTCAAAATAAATTCCGAAAGTTGTGCCCTTTACAAAGAAATTTGACTTGAAAACGCCGCCATTAATAGAACGCGCATCTTTTAGCGCACTGCTCACCAGACGGCGCTCGCGTATTGTGCAAAAGGTCTATTGAGTATCGCTATTGCTTTAATGAGTATTACAAAGAGTCAATTGAGAAGTGTGACAAGTCATTTGGGAATTTAATTTGTGTAAAGTAATTTAAATAATACATTTTTGATATAGTCTAATTTGGTTTCTTTGCTCATATAGGTCAGTTGGAGTAACTTTATCTATATACAGTGGTGTTGCATACTGTTTAAAACAGCCAAATTATTGTATGCCATTATGCTGTCTGTGCTGGTTTTATGTTGTTACATGGTCCTGGTTTGTCCATTTTGTGCTGGATTGAGGTATAATTCACAAGAGATATTAAGATACTTGGCACACATCAAATTGCATAGCCATTATCCAAACTTCCTTGTAATGTGTGGAATTTGTGGGTGTAAAAGTTATTACACTAATTATCGTTTATTTAGAGAGCATGTGCATGAGAAACATAGACAAAGTGTTTCAAGAAAGTCAATAGATGCCAGGACTGAGAACACTGGGAACTTAGTAGAAAATTTTGTGCTGGATTGAGGTATAATTCACATTAGATTTTAAGATACATGGCACACATCAAATTGCATAGCCATTATCCAAACTTCCTTCTAATGTGTGGAATTCGTGGGCGTAAAAATTATTACACTAATTATCGTTCATTTAAAGAGCAGGTGCATAAGAAACAGACAAAGTATTTCAAGAAAGTCAATAGATGCCAGGATTGAGAACACTGGGGACTTAGTAGAAAATTCTGAATCCAATTATGACATTTCTGGAAGTGATCAAATTGTGCATCCTTCCACCTCTTCAGAAATTCGAGAACAAGGCAATCATAGTCACGATTCCCCAGGAGATCTACCTTTACTGACTCATGGTTATAACGAGGACCAGATAATTCCCAATTGTAAATCTCAATATGTGGGTAATGGAGATTAATTTATGTTATTTTATTTGACAATTTGAGAAAAATTTAACATTCCACGATCATATGCTCGGGATACTGTAGGCGAAGTCTTAGGCTTTGTACGCAATTGGTCCCAACATGCTGTGCAAAAATTAAAAAATGTGCTCATAGAAAAAAAAGGCTTAGGCGATGAAATTAATAGCATTAGTGTGGCAGACCTTCCAAGCATGTGTGAAATTCCAACAGAGTACCAGCTTGCAAATAAATTGAAAAAAAAGGGCTGGTATGTACCACCTGTTGAATATGTGCTTTGCAGAACACAAAAAACAACTTACCAGTATGTCCCACTGGCTAGGTCCCTGTCAGAATTAGTTAAAAATCCATGTCTTTTCCCTTATTTCATCAGACAGAACCAATCTGAACATGGGCAGTTATATGATTACCATGACACAGAAAAATGTCAGGTAAACGCATCTGAAAATCGCACATCTTATCCCACCAATAGATATATTTATATTCTCTGATGAATTCCACCTTACAAATCCCCTCGGCTCCAAAACAAAATTTTACAAACTCTGCGGGTTTTACTACTTTGTTTGCAATATTCCTCCGAAATTCAGAAGCAAGGTGGATATGATACAGCTTTTGATTCTATGCAAAACTGTTGACTACAAGAAATATGGCCCACAACCATTCCTTCAGAATTTAATAAATGATTTACAAGATTTGCATGAAAATTGTTTAACTGTGAGTTTTGAGGGAAAGAATTGGACATTTGAGGTAAATCTATCAGTGCTTATAGCTGATAACCTAGGTGCACATACATTACGTGGGTTCCTAGAATCATTTTCAGCCATCCGCATGTGTCGGTTTTATATGGCCAAAAAGCATGACATAGGGCATAAGTTCTGCCATGAAGACTGTGTTGAGAACGCAAACTGCCTATGAAAATCAGCTGCAGCTTCTAGAAGGAGATCCTACACTTAGTACATTGTATAGCTTAAAGAAAAGTTGTCCCTTGAATGGTGTTGCCGGATTCCACGTTATTGGATGTTCAGCCCACGATAATAGAGAGGTTCTGTGCGGCGTTCTACGGTGATCGGCAATGCGTGGAACGGTGTGACGTCATCATTTTTGCGATGACGTCGTTCGAATGGAGGCGACCTTGGCGGCTTCGCTGGCTAGC
>JAVBJR010000388.1:0-2544 GCA_031546965.1 Dysgonomonas sp. | reverse complement strand
CTGGTCCCGTTTGCACGCGAAAAATGGCTGTATAGGACTTTTTATCCACACTGTATAGTAAAAAAGGGACGTCACTTTTAATATTGTACACCCCCCACCTCATCGCCATTTATCAGTTGCCCGATCCCCCACCCCAAACCTCGTGATGTCATGTTGGAACGTTTCCTGACGTGACACATTTACAATGTTTGCTTTAACTGAACTGGGGATTACTGTGTTATTTCGTTTACAGCTCAGTCTTTAATCACCATATGCAGCTTCCTTCAATTCTTTATTAATTTAATTATCTTTCTTGGGTATTGCTGATGACTCTTTGCAGGACATTAATGGGGAACATTGTGAATTTCTCGCCCATCGGTTCATGAAGCTAATTTGTTTCTCCCAGCCACATCCACTTGCATGCATCTCACGGCTGAAAATATTGTCTGTTAATATTTAAAGGTGAACTGAACATACCCTGAAAAAAGTAGCACTTCATTGCCACTAATTTAGGAACATTGCCCCAAAATTTGAGGTCATTTGAAGCGTTATTGCCATGGATATGAATTATTTAGTTTCGTATTTGAGGAGTACGCTTAGGAGTACGGGTGTGAGATACGTACACTGGAGCGCCATTGATTAGCGCTGCCATTGGCTGAAACTGCAGAGGCGCTTGGCCTCATTGGCTGAAAATTCAAATTTTGCCGGAACAGGACGCTGTGACACCGGCGCGGTGACAACGCCCTTCCATGACGCCACGGCGTCACCATCTTAAACTACTCGTAACTTCTTTAAACAATTTTTTAAAAAAGTTTTGTTTGCGCCAATCGTTTTATTGGCATCAATTCTATAGAATAGCACACTTTCCAAGGTTTGTTACAAATCCTGTTCTGTTCACCTTTAAATACTCGCCATCCGGATGCACACAATAAAAATAGTTGAAAATAAAAATAGCTATGCAGCTGCTGAATATTTTTGTGAAAATATTATTTATCTGCGAATGTAAATATGCCTGTGCGATCGATTTTGCCCAAATCCAAAAACTGGACACATTTTTGCCAACATTCACGATTTCATTGCCGTGGATTCCAATAAAACACTTACAAAAACAAAACAGATTTGAAAAAAGCAGGATTCAAGCTATGCGTATTTTCACGTTTTGGCCTCGAGGTATGTACTTTTTTATCACCTGGTGAGCGCAAAATTGACAATGTCCCCTTTTTAAAATGGTTGATTTATTATAATAGGACTAACTAATCAATTTTAGAATCTTCAACTTGTAAATCGTTATTCCTGACTGTAATATCTCGCCACTTAACTGTGGAATCGGCCATTACAAGAATAACTAAATGACACGACAAGCTTGTTTCGGCCTTATGGCCTCATCAGGTGTCATGAACTTTTAAACCACAATGAGTTAATATTTCAGGATTATTATGGAATTGAACTCGCTACCTCCAATACTGGAGGCAAGCGCTCCAGCCCACTGAGCTAATAACTCATTGGTACCACCCATAGCCAGATAAGCTTAGTTAAACGTACTAATGAGAGGGGGTGTACAAGGTAAGTTTTAACTAATCAATTTTAGAATCTCAACTTGTAATTCGTTATTACAGTCAGGAATAACGAATTACAAGTTGAGATTCTAAAATTGATTAGTTAAAACTTACCTTGTACACCCCCTCTCATTAGTACGTCGATGTTGATATTCCTTCCCAAAATATTATTCGCAGTTTAGTATAAAGCTTCCAGAAATATATAGTTATATGTGAGTGGTGCAAGGGCTAGGGAAGCATTACTGTGAAGCCTAATCTCTTTGCAAGGCGTCAATCAATTGAATTAAATCTGTTATGCAGGAGTGTTTGCCACTGGTTGCATGCAGTGAAGACCTTAAATTCCACCCAAACAAAATGCAAGTTTTGCAATGTGTTTATGACACAGACACAGAACATGTGTTTATGACACAGACACAGAACAACTTTCGGTCTCATGCAATAGCAATTTGAAAAATGCTCGAGCTGTTGTGGAGAGCACCTCAAAGCTTTTTAAATAAGTAAACGTGCTTATAAATTGCAATGCACTGCAGTGCACCTTGCATAAGTATTTTCATTTACTACTATAGTATGTATATACAGTATAGTCGACCTATAAAAGTAAATTGAACTTGGTGCAATTGCCATTAATTGTTTTTTCTTTTCTTGTATACTTTAAACGACTTGGATTTTGCGCGGCTAAATTTTCGCAGTAAATTAATTTTAAACTTTTAGCAGTGACTTTATTTTCGCGGTATAGCAGTATTATTGCTACGGTATGTAGCATAATTTTTTGCGGAAAATTAAAGTTGCGGTGTGCGAATATCGCGAAAGTAAAGCCACCATGAAATGAACCACTTTTTAAAGGAGTACTGCCAGGGTATTTTTCGTTATTTTTGATTGCAAAGACAATTAGGTCACTAAATTGATCGAGTATGGAAGAATACTCAGCCAGGTTGTGAATTTTGTAGGATGCAGGGATGTTGAGCAATTGCTATTCAAAGAAATCGGATAAGCGTCCGATTAGCCCATT
>JAVBJR010000542.1:0-2730 GCA_031546965.1 Dysgonomonas sp. | reverse complement strand
CCGTGTGTATCGATCGAGGTATCGATACATTTGTAGATACGTTGCCGACTCGGTTGCCGATACACCGTCGATACGCTCAAATATACGCTATTGCCATGTTGCCGTGAGTCTATTTGTAGCCATCCATTGATGACCGGTTTGACAAAACTATTTTAAACGATTTTTGAGAGAGACAAGCGCAATTTTAGAAAAATAGAACAGCCGCGATCGGCCGCAATGTTCGAATTCAACTGCAAACGGTACGCCTTTTCTGTATCGGTACGCCAGTATCGGTATTCTACGATACTCGGAGAGCGTCGCCATGCGGCAAAGTATGAAGCGCAGATGCATACTTCGAATTCGCAGAGTGCCTAGTCCTGGTTAAGTATATTGTGTCCTTGCTGCAACATAATTATTCTGTTTCAAGCATAGGGCAAAATTGACGCGAAGACTACATTTTTCACACATGCATTTAGTACTTCAAAATTTACATTCGTATTGGATCTGCACTTCATGTTCTAGTTTGAGGAATTTTTGTTGAAATGGCAATGGAAGTGAATTATGCAGCCATTTGAATGTGGGCTACATGTTCAAAAAATATATAATGTACTGTATACCGTCATTGGCGGCTGGTGGCGCAGTGGTTAGAGCACTTGCCTTGTACCTATGTGGTCCCTGGTTCGATCCTGGGTCTAGCTTGTGCAAAGGAGTTTTCTAGTTATCCTGCCAGCTTGCGATGGGTTTTCTCCGGTTTCCCCCATCCTCTAAGTAACTAAAATATCTTCATAGGGATTCGCTGTGGGCCCTCAAAATTGTGCATTAAAAATGCTTGTGTGCAAACTAGGGGTTAGCACGCTTGCTTGCGAGGATAAGGAGTAGGATAGGATGGGGCCCCCAGGTTAAGAAACTTGCTTGTGTATATATACACGGGTCCTATAGGACCCGTTAGCAACAAGATATATTATTATTATTACTGCATGTATACCATTATTAAAAAACTTCATCCCTTTTTATATTTTTAATAAATCGGCTGAAAATGTCCATTTCCAGTTGAAACGCGTGTATTTTAGATTCAACTTGTAATACTTGCAGGCAATTAGTGATTAGTAGGGCCTAAGTATATGATGACATAATTGTTGAATCGTCCCTTTTGATCTGTCTGTCAGATAAGAGCAGTGGTTACAACTTGCACTTGTCGATTGCTTATCGTTTTGCACATTTCAATTCTTTTTTTGGGAAACTGATTTCTATACGTGCAGTGGGATGTTGGAGGAGGCTGGAGAGAGATTTAGGTCACGTGATGGCGATTTGAGGTCGCAGGGGGGAGGGCGGAGGGAGTGGTGTTCTGCCATTAGGTAATTCCCTTTAGGCCCTTTTGGGGCGTCAATCGGTGACTCTCAGCTGGAAGTCATTTACTCCGACAAGTTAACTGAGCATGCATGATGTGAGTTTGTATGGCGCATCCAGAGGGCGTTGCGATCGTCAGTGGGGGGTCCTAACCCATCCTCCTACGCCTCGTCCCCCTGCCTCCCCTTTATGTGCTCTTCGTGTAACGAGTACCCCCCACTACAATGCTTTTCGCAGACGACCGAATAATTGATTAGGACAGGCTTTTGTCCCCATTGAGCCCCGGTGACGAGCTGCCATTGGTTGCCAATATCGATTGAAAAGCGGATGGGACCAGTGTTGGCCCTCCAGTCGTTGGTTAGAGTTTGAGGGTGGCAAACACATGCCCCAACTATAGGCCAATAGGGGTTTTGGGAACGGCAACCAATAGCGATTCAAACTCGACTGTATTGGTTCTGACGACTGATGAAAGGGCATGTATTGTTGGCACTGATGTGTATACATGCTTATGGTTCTGTGCGTATGTGCGTGAATGCATGTGGACATGGGTAAATGGAATAGTACTGAGTCTTTTCACACGTAAACATGTTGTGGGGCTTCATTACCTGAATGGTTTGAAATTAGTCCCGTTAATAACGGACGACTCGAAACAGAATGGTGCGCATTCTTGTGAAATCGTCTGCTCGTGAGGCGGCCATTCCCAGCATGCAGTTCGCTTAACAATTATTGCATTCTGGCTGCGTTTGCTCGTGGTGCCTCATTAAAAGGATCAATATTGTACTTTTTTATACTTGGTGTGCATTCATAATCCCAATGTAGACCTTTGAATAGTTCTACTATTCAAATTTTAAAGAACAGAAATGTGAATTAATGGACAAATTGCAGACAATTAAAAGTTATGTGCATTTTTGAAATGCTAGGTAAATTTGGAGGAAAGCGAAGTTTCCGATATGACACGTTAGATCAGGAATATACCGGGTGTTCCACATAACATGATATCTTCGTACTGTACAAAATTGCAGTTAGAAGTCGTTGATTTTACAGGAGGTCATGGACAAATTTAATCAACGATTTCCATGGCCTTCCTCATCTAAAATACGGAAAAATTGCAAGAAAAAGATGAAGAGGTCAAAGCAGTTGAAGATACGAGGTTGAGAAATTAAAGAAAACTATTGTTATCTTCATTTTGTCTCGTATACAGACAGTGTGCGATGCCAAGGGTTTTACTTCAAATATTAATTGAGTTAAATTGAACTTTATTAATACCGTAAATGCTCGATTAGAGCCCCGGGGCTGTAATTATTTTAATGACCTTGCAACCAGGGCACTATTCGAATACAGGGCTTTAATCGAGACAGGGCTGTATTTACTGTGTGCCATTTTGCATGTAATAGGGTAAATGGA
>JAVBJR010000772.1:0-6287 GCA_031546965.1 Dysgonomonas sp. | reverse complement strand
CGGAATCCAACATATTTGCTCAGTTGCTTTGAACGGCTAATTTGATTTTGAATCTCTTACCGGCACTGTATTCAACGAGGTATTTTACATTGGAAAAATGAAGGTTAACAAAAATCCAACAGTAGGTTTTACTCCCGCAGGCATTAATCAATATATCAGTCGGAACAGAAGACATCTGAGACGGAATCCAACATTTTTGCTCAGTTCCTTTGAACGGTTTATTCGATTTTGAATCTCTTACCAGCACTGTGGGACCAAGTGCAATGAGTGTGTGAAGTGAAAGAAGTATTGGGAAAGTGAGTTTTTAATAAGGTAAGAGTGTTTTAAGACAAGAATCAGAAGAGTAGAACTTTATTGAATAAATTGATGGAGCACTCTACATCATTATCGCTTCTGGCTTTATAGCTAAGATCAAAGTGTAGTATCTGTTCTTATCAGTTTAATATCTGATAGATTACCCATGGGGTAGTCGGATTATTAAGTTGATTTTTGGAAAGTGAGGGAGTGTTTGGGGCTTGCTCCACCTCCCTCAAGGGTCATCCAGGTCTTGCACTATTTCTTGGAGTGGCCCACTCCCTTTTGGGAGTAAAAAACAATTTAATTTTAGAAGTTTGTGTTTGAAACCTGTTAATTGTGGAAACTAGTGTAATGTCTGCAACCTGTATATGGTGGAAACTATATTGTGGAAAACTGTTTATGGTGGAAACTTTCTATGGTGGAAACCTGTTGATGTATTGAAACCTGTTTATGGTGGAAACTTTCTATTGTGGAAACTTTTATGTTGGGAACTTTCTATGGTGGATACTTTTTATTGGGGAAACCTGTGTATTGTTTGAAACCTGTTTATGGTGGAAATCTGTTTATAGTGGGAACCTGTTTATAATGGAAACCAATGTAAATGTTTGCAACCTGTTTATGGTGGGAGATATTTATGTATTGTGGGAACTTTCTATTGTGGAAACCTGTTTATGGTGGAATTAAACTCTTCTATAATGGGATATTTGGATTTTATTTCGACAATTCATATAGTGATTTATATTTTTGAAACTCCTCTCTATGCTGCAATGTCTTTTCTAGTCATTTGTTATTCCACTATAGACAGGTTCACAAATAAAAAATAGTGTAAATGGGTGGGGTGTGTTTAAACAGCTATAAAATCCAAGTTGAAAGTTAAATGTGCAGGAAAGGAATCATATTTTTATTGTTAATATTAAAAGTTTTGCTTTACACACTTAAAAAAAAATAGTTTTTGTTTTGGTTAAAGTTGCTCCCCTAGTGAGAGAATCCCGAACTATAAATAAAGCTAGTGGATTCCGCAAATTCCACTGTTACTAAACAAAGTTTACTGCAAATTGCACTCTTCGAATTAAGAGGTTTTTAGTGGATAAAGTTATCTGAAAACTAAAATATTTCACTCACCTTAGGCATGTGCAACTTTCTGGAAGTTATCCTGGGTAAAAATACAATTACAGAAATTCTTTCCAGTGATTACGTCATGTCACGTGATGTTTGCCTGGTAGTTGGCTAATGTCACCCAAAATAGAAACAAGCATTCATTGTTTTTTTATTAATTTTTATATGCAGATATAATTTAATAAATGAAATATTCCTAATTAATTTTAAGCCATAAAAATATTTGCGAATGTTAAATTCAATAATTATAATTTTAAATAGTGTATATTCCTTTGAAAAACATTGTAACGCTTATGGTGAAAGCGTTGTTACATGAATGCTGGCAGTGAAGCCTATATATTTCAACTATCAAAGGATATAACCCTGAAATGGCATACATATGGGTAAAAGTTAAGGAAATGGGTAATTTAGAAACAATTGGTCCAATAATAGAAGGGTTTAGATAAGACCAAGTGCAATGAGTGTGTGAAATTAAATAAATATCGGGAAAGTTAGTTTTTAATCAGGTAAGTGGTTTAAGACAAGAATCAAAAGAGTAGAACTTTATTGTATAAATTGATGGAACAACTCTAGATCATTATCGCTTCTGGCTTTATAGCTAAGATCAAAGTGTAGTATCTGTTCTTATCAGTTTAATATCTGATAGATTATCCATGTGATAGTCAGATTATTGAATTGATTTTTGGAATGTGGGGGAGTGTTTGGGGCTTGCTCCACCTTCCTCAAGGGTCATCCAGGTCTTGCACTACTTCTTGGAGTGGCACACTCCCTTTCGGGAGCTCAATAAACAATTTAATTTTAGAAGCTTGTCTGTGTTGGGAACCTGGTAATTGTTGAAACTGTATATAAGAAACCAGTGTAATATCTGAAACCTGTCTATGGTGAAAGATATCTATAGTGTGTACTATCTATTGTGGAAACCTGTTTGTAGTGGAAACTTTCTGTTGTGTAAACCTGTGTATTGTTGAAGCCAGTTTATGGTGGAATTCTGTTTATAGTGGGAACCTGTTTATAGTGGGAACCTGTTTATAGCGGTAACCTGATTATAATGGAAACCAATGTAAATGTTTGCAACCTGTTTATGGTGGGATATATTTATGTATTGTGGAAACCTGTTTATGGTGGAAACCTGTCCATGTTGGAAACTTATCTGTGCTGGAAAACTGTATAGTGGAAACTAATGTAATATCTGCAACCTGTCTATAGTGGAATGTATCTAAAGTGCACTCTTTCTGTTGTGGAAACCTGTTTATGGTGGAATTAAACCTTTCTATGGTGAAATATTTAGCTTTTATTTTGACATTTCATAATGTGATTTATATTTTTGAAACTCCTCTCTATGCTGGAATGTCTTTTCTAGTCATTTGTGATTCCACTATAGAAAGGTTCACAAATAAAAAACAGTGTAAGTCATGCACCTTTGTCATGTGCAACTTTCTGGAAGTTATCCTGGGTAAAAATGCAATTATAGATATTCTTACCAGTGATTTCGTCCGGCACGTGATGTTTGCCTGGTAGTTTGCTAAAGTCTCCCAAAAAAGAAACAATGTTCTTTTTTTTCATTTTTTATGTTCTATATGTGCATATAATTTTACAAATGAAATATTCCTAATTAATTTTAATCAATAAAAAAGTTTGTGAAGATTAAATATTTTTGCACTTTTCGTCACAATTATTCTGTCACAATCATTTTGTCACAATATGACTCGTCACACTAAAATCCCTTTGCACTCTACGTCACAATCATTTTGTCACAATACGACTCGTCACAAAAATATTTTTGCACTTTTCGTCACAATCATTCTGTCAATCATTTTGTCACAGTATGACTTGTCACACTAATCTGTTGCACTATTTGTAACAATCTGTGTCACTTGTCACAATACGACTCGCCACTAATATCTTTTTGCACTATTCGTCACAATCAGTTTGTCACTTGTCACAATACGACTCGTCACACTATTCCTATTTAGTTACAAACGCTAAAATATGGGATGACATTGTGTGAAAACATGTAAAGTATAGGGGTGTGTCAGAAATTACGTATAGTAAACATTTTGGAATATGGGGTGGGTCAGTAATCATGTGCCGCAAATATTATAATACAGGGGCTTAATCAATAATCATGTGCATTAACACTGAAAAATACTGGGGCGAGTCAATAATTATGTGCTGCAAACGTTGTACATATACAGCGATTAGTCATTAATTATGTGACGTAAACGAAATACTGGGGTAGGTGATTCATTAATTATGTGCAGTGTACATTTCAAAAAAATTCTGGGTTGAACCATAATTATGTGCCACAAACAGTAAAAATACAGGGTGATTCAATAATTATGTGCAGTGCTGCAAATACAAGGATTAGTCATTAATTATGTCATGCAAACAAAAAATACTGGGATGGGTCAATAATTATGTGCTGCAAACTTTGTACAAATACACTACAGGGATTAGTCATTAATTATGTGATGTCAACAAAAATACTGGGGTGAGTCAATAATTATGTGCCACAAACATTTTAAAAAACAGTGTTGATTCATTAATTATGTGCAGTATACATTTCAAAAAATACTGTAGTGAGTTAATAATTATGTGCTGCAACCGTACAAATACAGGGATTAGTCATTAATTATGTGATGTATACAAAAATACTGGGGTGAGTCAATAATTATGTGCCACAAACATTTAAAAAGACAGTGGTGATTCATTAATTATGTGCAGTGTACATTTCAAAAATACTGTGGTGAGTCAATAATTATGTGCCACTAACATTAAAAAAACAGGGGTGAGTCATGAATTATGTACAGTAAATGCAGAGATATAATGGGGTGGGTCAATAATATTATGTACCACGCACATACTTCAGGTATTGGTTTTGCATGTAGTTGGTCAACTTGTGTATCGAAACCGTATCGAACTGTATCGATAAACTACTATAAGTACATACACTTTCCTTATTTTCAAAATGTATTCTACTTTTCTTTTAGAAAGATGAAAACCAAGCGAATAACCTACAAATGGTGGAAAATGAGGATCTGCCGCTAGATAAAGTTGGCGATTCGCCGGTCATTCCAAGAATGCGGCTGTCCAAGGTATTTAAAAATAACTTAACCATTGTCTTAAAATACGTATTATTTTAATTATTGGTTATTTAAGATTCGAAAGGATTCACAGAAGAACAGCGGCGATCAATGGCAGCTTGTCGTTCCAAAAACCGAACCAGCGGACACGTTGGAAAATTCATCGGATGAAGATAGTTTGCCGCTAAGCAAGTACCTTGCCATCAAGATGGAACCGGAAGTTGTACTCGAGGTACCTGACCTTTAACCTGTCGAATGATTATGGCAAATTCATTAATAGATTCAATTATTAGGAAGGAGAATTTAACTCTGATCGGGATTCTAATGAAGAAATGGATAGTGATGCGATACCAGAAAATGAGGTTTGTGTATCATTTGTGTATCATACGTATCGTTTGAGTATCGTTTGCATATCATGCGTATCGTTTGAGTATCGTTTGAGTATCGTTTGCATATCATGTGTATCGTTTGCATTCATGCATATCGTTTGAGTATCGTTTGAGTATCGTTTGCATATCATGCACATCGTTTGAGTATCGTTTGCATATCATGCGTATCGTTTGAGTATCGTTTGCATATCATGCGTATCGTTTGCATATCATGCGTATCGTTTGAGTATCGTTTGGGTATCGTTTGCATATCATGCGTATCGTTTGAGTATCGTTTGCGTATCATGCGTATCGTTTGCATATGATGCGTATCGTTAGAGTATCGTTTGCGTATCATGCGTATCGTTTGAGTACCATGCGTATCGTTTGAGTATCATGTGTATCGTTTGAGTATCGTTTGCATATCCTGTGTATCGTTTGAGTATCGTTTGCATATCATGCGTATTGTTTGAGTACCATGCGTATCGTTTGAGAATCATGTGTATCGTTTCAGTATCGTTTGCTTATCCTGCGTATCGTTTCAGTATCGTTTGCATATCATGCATAACGTTTGAGCATCGTTTGCATGTCGTTAAGGTTCATTCTACTTTCCCCTCTGGGGAGGTTAGGCATTCATGCATTAACGAAAAGTCCGAATGCTTTTCCCTGCCACTACGTGGCGCTGTCGTCGCAGTACAGTTGCCGTGTCGGGAATGCGTAAGGACAAACCGGGTCCAATGCACGGTTAATTAAATATATTTTGGGGTACAATGCAAACCAGATAATCATTTCAAAGACATGTCGATGTTTATGAACTTTATTATGCTCTGACAAAAAAGGAAGCTGGCAGACCAGCTAGAAATGGAAAATAAAATAAATGAAACATTGGAATTTTGATTTGTTAGGCCAGAACAAATTGTTTCAAACAAAAATTAAAAATGTCTTTAAAAATTAATATTAAACTAAATTATAGAAATATATTGTAATAAATTATTTATTTATAAATGTATTATACTGTATAACTGGTTTATTTCGCGCAGCTAAATTTTCGCGGAATCTGGACTTTAGGCATTTAGCTGGAGTTTTAATTTCGCGTTTTGTGGACTTTTGGAATTTTTGGCTATTGTATTACCGGGAATTTAAGTTTTTGCGGGATTTAAATTTTCGCGGACGGACGTACTTCCGCGAATAGCGCGAAAAATAACCAGTTATACAGTAATAAATTAATTATTTACAAATGTATTATAATAAATTAATTATTTATAAATGTATTATAATACAACTATTTACAAATGCATTATAATAAATTATTTATTTATAAATTTATTGTATTAATTTATTATAGTTATATTTTCATCCTCAAGAAAAATTGTCAATGTTCCCATAGTGGAGATAATGGACATTTAAATTTCCGAATGCTGAC
>JAVBJR010000520.1:0-4055 GCA_031546965.1 Dysgonomonas sp. | reverse complement strand
TCCACTAGGTGGCAGTCACATGGTAGTAAAAACGAGTTCGGACACGTGACCATTACGCAAGACGATTTGCAACGGGGGATCAAATCCGGTCAGCTGTAACGCAAAGGTCAGTAAATTATTCAAAATAGAGAACCAGCTCTAACACTCCCCCTGGTCGCTCATCCCGTATAATTCTCGATGGGCGACCAACCTAATGCGACACGGCACCTTGGTAAACGCATCGGCGAGGTTATGCTCAGTCGCAACGTACGTTAGTTTCACTTGTTTATTTTCGACAACATCCTGGACAAAAAACTTACGTAGGTCCATATGTTTCGTGCGCTCTGAAATCGCGTAATTCTCGGCAATCCTCATGGCACCTTGATTGTCGACCATGATTTCAATAGCGTCTGCGCAAACTTTAATTTGGTTAATTTCAGTTAATAAATTCTTAATCCATAGAGCCTCGCGTACCGCCTCTCCTAATACGACAAACTCGGCTTCGACAGTGCTCAGGGCAATAACGCCCTGTTTTCTACTGCACCAAGTTACGGCAGCGCCAGCAAAAATTGTTACGTATCCACTAAAGGATTTTCTGTCAGAGGCGTCTGAAGCCTAATCGGCATCTGAAAACATCATTATCGGTTCACCTGTCTTGCGATAAGTTATACCGAAATTCTTAGTACCTTGCAAGTACCTCAGGGCATGTTTCGCTGCCTGCCAATGGGATACAGAGGGGTTACTACAAAATTGACTTAAATAGGTCGCGCAATGGGTTAAGTCTGGGCGCGTTCCTACGGCCAAGTATAACAAACTACCTACCAACGTTCGATAGCGCACAGCAAGGCTTTCGTCTAAAGCTTCGTTCGCATTTACGTTTGGTAGTCACTCGTTGGGGACTAACGGGGTGCCCACAGGTTTACATCTTTCCATGTTAAACTCTCTTAGAACTTTATTCGCGTACGCAGCTTGATCCAAGCTTATTGTGTTATCCTTCCATTTAACGCGTATTGACTGAACAAGAGTCACTTTTCCTAAATCGCGCGCCTCGAATTCCTTCACTAAAGCTCGCTTGATCGCATTTATCTCTGATCTCGTACCATAGATCAACATATCGTCCACATAAAGTGTTACAATCCTTTCTTTCGCAAGGTCATAATAAACGCAGGGGACCGCTTTACTCCTAATCATTCCCAAGCTACGCAGGAATTTATCGATTTTCCTATTCCACGCTCGGCCTGATTGCGACAAGCCGTACATGCACTTGTTTAACTTACACACGTAGTTTCCTGATATTAAATCGGCTTCACTAGGGATAGGGTATTTAGATCGCAATTGCTCGCTGCACTCAATAAACCCTTGCGGGATTTCTATATAAGTCTCTTCTTCTAAGTCCGCTGTAAGGTAAGCAGCTACCACGTCTACATGGTCAATCTCCCAGTTATTCTCGACGGTCAATGCGCAAAGCATTCTCGTTGTGCTTATCTTAACTACAGGGCTATAGGTTTTGTCGAAGTCGACTCCTGGTCGCTGGTAATTGCCTAGGGCCACTAAACGTGCCTTATAACGCGCAACTTTTCCGTGCTTATTTAATTTTGTCTTAAATGTCCACTTAGACCTGATAACCTTCTTTCCTTCCTTTCTCTTGGTGAAAGTCCACACCTCATTACGCAGCAAGTTCTCAAACTCCTCAATTATACTACTGTACCATTCTTCACTTTTTTCAGATAAGGTCGCCTCGTACAGGTTACTAGGTTCCTGCTCAATCACGTTCGCCTCAAAGTCTACGGTCGTATCATATTCCTCTAACCATCGCGGAGGATTCACACGTCTTCCAGATCTAGTCATGGTGGGTTCAATCCTTATGGGTTGTTGTTCTGCGCTATCATTTACTTCTACGTTTTGTTCCAATTCAACAGGTTCTACGTTTTCGTTCGAAATCTGCTCATTATCTTCGCATTCCGGCGCATCTAGTTCCACTACGGGATTCTTAATCTCCCCCACAAAAGAGAACTCTTCTGCAACTAGATTATCTCCTGTCCTCCTCGATAACTTAGCTGGATATAAGTTTCCGTCAAAAATGACGTCTCGCGCCATCTCTAGCTTGTCATTTGCATGGTTCAATATTATGTACGCTTTTGTCTGGGGCGCATAGCCAATAAAAGTTCCTTCAATACCACGCGGTTCGAATTTGCCTGTCACGTTCTTGGCTTTCATCCACACTCGACATCCAAAAGTCCTAAAGTGTTGGTTTCCTGGTGGATAGGAAAACCACTTCTCATAGGGAGTTTTACTATTATTCGATTTAGTGGGGCGTCGATTATACAAATATGCCGCGCATCGTATTGCTTCCACCCAATACTTTAAAGGGAGTCCGCTATCGGCTAGCAGGCATCTGGTAATGTCAGCAAGAGTTCTATTGTGCCTTTCGGCTACGCCATTTTGTTGCGAGGCGTCTGGTAGGGATAATTGGCGCGCAATGCCATTTTGTCGCAGGTAATTTTCAAATTCGGTACTCATGTACTCTCCGCCATGGTCCGAGCGCAAGCATTTAATTTGAGCGTTCAACTGTCTTTCGACTAAAGCTTTAAAGTCTAAGAATTTTTCAAAGACGTCGCTCTTGTGCTTTAACAAATAAATTACACTGAATCGCGAATAATCATCCACAAATGTTAGCACGTATTTCTCGCCTCGAATAGACTCAGGGGACAGAACGTATATCACGTCGGAATGAATCAATTCTAACGGAGCGCTAGCTCTCGACGTTGCCGCTTTGGGAAAAGGTTTTGACACAATTTTGGATTTTATACAAACGTCGCAAAAATTACTTTCCTCCGAATGTTTTGGGATATTCAGCAATTTACAAAGGGAATCGTAACCTAAATGTCCGTACCTCCTATGCCATAACTGCAAATCCTGATCGGATTTAGTAGTTGCGGCCACCGCAACTTGCTGTTCTAGTCTAGTATTATTCACGTGTAAGCAATGCAAGTTTCCCTCCAAGAAACCTATCGCCTGAACGTTCCCACATCTATCATACACTATGGTTCTGTTCGAAAGTATTCAAACTTCAAATCCCCTCTTAGCCATTTTAATAGCCGACACCAAATTTCCTCTCAAGTCTGGCACGTATAACACATCTTGAACGGTAATTTTAGAACCGCCGCATCGCTCTTGCAGGTCGAGTTGCACTGTTCCTATTCCGTAAACTCCGAGCTTACCTCCCCCTGCAACTCGAATCTGGGAATTAAGCCGGCGAAACGTTATAAATTGGTCGCGGTCACATGACATGTGGTCTGTTGCGCCACTGTCTATGATCCACTTAGTGGGGTCAGGAGGAAAACTTAAGAAAAAATCGGAATTAACCATCCATGCGCCTGCCTCGGGTTCAGGGTTATATTCGCTCGAATGGGCTGAGGGACCTATTGAGTTCGCTATCCAAGCGCCACTATCGACCTGGGCTAAGTGTGCACTCGAGCGCGGTGGAACACTTACTCTATCACCGTACTGCGGACAATATTTACCGATATGTCCAAGGTGTTGACATCGATAACATCGAGGTCCATGACCTTCAGGTAGAGGTTGGGGGTGAGAAGATTGAGTTGGGGGAAACTGTTGGTATCCCCTATAACCTCTAGCGCGCGCAAAGTCGCTACGACCACGCGATCGACTCCTGTTCGCACCTCGAAAACCTCTAACACGGGAGTTAACCGAGTTTCCTATATTATGTCTGCCAGCGAAATTGTGCTGAAAAGGGCCTGACTGATTAGGGATAGGGCCTGTCCAATAAGCGGTGGGGTCGGAATTTGGGGGTAAATTGTTCTTAATTTCCTCTTCCAACAAATCGCGCTTAAAAGTTTCCAAATCGAACTCTTCTCTTTTCGCAATAGAGGTGCGCATAAAGGTTCTATATTGATCCGGCAAACCCGCAGCTATGTGTATCGCGGCCTGATGGTCGGAGAGATCAATGCCTGATCCGCGCACTTTGTATAATAGGTCCATTTTTTTCGACCAATATGCCAATATAGTATCTTCAGGAAGTTTCTTAAGGGCAGTAAAAGCTTGCAAAGCAGTCA
>JAVBJR010000002.1:0-3155 GCA_031546965.1 Dysgonomonas sp. | reverse complement strand
ATTTGCGGGGTTGACAAGGGAAATCAACTTCTTCCGGGCAAGAGTCTCCCAGGATAGTAGACCGCATGTCCAAAGTTGGAAGACCATAGGCTATCTGCGACTTGCTCAGCCCCAACCTACACAAACAGAGTTCTACAATGTATCATGGCATAAACACTTATTTTAACTTAATTACCAAAACCATTTCACAAACTTTCATTCTGCCAATGCATAATTCTATAGTTGAGCACAATTTCTTTTCGAATGAGCGTTTCATAAATATTCTTTTAACATGGATCATATCTGCTTTTTCCACGTGTTAATATGTTTGCAAATTAACTGTGGTTTCTCTGAATGTTTAAATAAAACCTAAATTCCCTGACCCAATTCTCATTTGGTCCTTCCTGTTCCTGGTCCTTTAATTGATCTGTTCCAGGTTCTTTAATTGATATCAGACCCTTCCTGTTCCTGGGTAATTTCGCTATAAAAGCATAAGCTCAACTGACCTTTACTCAGTTGCATTTACACCACGACAGGGTGCACTTCACTCAAAAAAACTGATGTATCTTTGCAAGTTCATAATTTACTGTGCTGCCCATCACTATTGAATTCGACCAAGGATTCTATCTCAATACCTATCAATATTTTTAATGACATGGGACCTTGCAAAGCCATCAAATTTCCCTTTTAATAATGTAAATCACATGCATAATTCTCTACAGTTTTTCACTGCAAATCCTTGAAGTAGCAATACATTCTATGATAATTTCCGGAAGCTGAACTAATATCTCCATCAACACAATTTTCTTTGAAGTTAACTTCGAAAACCACGTGCTCACCTTAAAATAATATTTCTCATGTGTGCATTCATTTTCCGACTCAATGACGTGCGTGAAACTTTTTTGCGCAAAGTTACATGGAAGCTAGTGTTGTTGCCTCCCACATGTTTCTCATGGGAAACTAATTCAAAGTAAGTTTTCCAGGCAGGTTTCCAAGCATAAAAACAGCATTTTTTGTAAATTGTACATGCACGTATAGTTAGTTGTTTGAAAATGCTTACGTGTGGGCGACAGCACGTGTTGCTTCTTCGGAGATGAGCGCGATGCGGGCCACATTCTTGGCCCTGGTGGTGGTCCTAGATGACACTGCCAAGAACCACTCTGGAGTTCCATGTCTCAACTTGGCACCTTTATTTAATATTATTAACCCCACAAAGAAATAAAAGCATTAAAGTATAGTACACGCAGAGCTGCGGTAAATAACCGATTACAATAAGGAACTGGGCATTTAAGGGCATAGGTCACACCGAAAGTTTCTCAAACTCTTATCAAAAGAAACTTAAACAATGGCCTCAATTGTCTCAAGAATGTTTCTTTCCTTTGATCCTTCCTATTCAATGTTGCTTTTCTCACGCTTTCCCCATTTCACGAAATAAATTCTCCCATGAGGTCATAATCTCCATTGTTGTTTACTAATCGCCAAGGAGATGGAACATATACTTTTTTTTTGTAAAGCTTTACTGCAACATTATATATACCGATATGCCACGGTCTAAATTTTCCTAAATCAGATTGAAATAGGTATGTAGTGAATATAAGTGAAATTTGAAACTGACCTCCGGCTTTGAGGACTGCCTCAATGGCGTCCAACTTCTGGGTAACTGTTGCATTTGCTGCAATGACCAGTTCTTCAAGTTGAACTTGTCCAATGGATGGCAAAGATACGGGCCCCACTTCCGGCAACTCACTCGTCAACTTCCGGTTTCCATAGAAAAAGTGCCAAGGATACAGTTATAAAATTAATGACACTGCACAAACTGGTTTTTCTTTTCATATAATTAAATGTATATCATTTTGAGTGATGTTAATTAGTCATAATTGCATATAATCATTTACCTATCTACAACTTGAAATTACAATGAAATGAGATACAGTTTCTGGAAATTTATCCATGCACTTATGTATAAACTATATGTAGTCACCAAAAACCATATCACAATTAACTTTTTTGCCCAACTCCATTTGCAATAGCGTCATTACTATTCCCTATATTGCTAAACCCAGGGAACTACTTTCTTTTAGGAGTACAATGGCCCCAAACGTTGTGAAAGGGCTACATCCAATAAGAATTACTAAATAGTAAAATTACCTAGAGTTGCAAAATGACTATCCATATAGATATAGAGTGCATGACTACTTAACAAATTAATATGTAATACTTGTTTGTATAAAGATCCTCAACTCATAAATGTGAATGCCCAAATGAAATTTATTCAAATGTCGACATGTTTCGACCAGCTCACGTGGTCATCTTCAGGACACAGCAGACTATAATGTACAATACTCCTATATATATATATACAATATGCACATCAATATCACCTAATAAATTCTTATATTAAAGTACCTGGAATACAGTTTCGAGAGAAACCAATCAGATAAATATGTAATACATACTATAAAATTAACATCAAAATTTCTAAAAAAAATGCGATGAAGAAATCGATAGTAATACATATAACAATGCACCAGTCCATTACACAAAGTAATTTCCTGTTTATGAAATTAGAGTTACAACAAGTTTTTAATACATGGCGACTTCAAATTCAAAGTTACCATATTTTAAGAAACCCAGTACAAAAATTCATGCGTGATTCTGAAAAGTGGGCAGAAAGTTTGTTGCAGGATTGCAAGCATTGTCATGCAAGAAATTGATGCGTTTTCCTACAGAAATTACCCTGCAGCGTTCATCATGCACAAATATATTAATGCACCATTAATCCTTAATCCTGCATCTGTAATCCTGCATCTACAATCCTGCAGTTATAGTCCTGAACAAATTTATTTGCATTTCAGTATGTATAGTTTAATATTTGCAAATGAGTAAATATGCACAGTGAGCTCAAGTGAATGAAAACCCAAATATAATGTGCACTATATACAACTAGATTTGCCGAACCAGTGGTTTTTAATGGTTTGATATCATTTCATTTATTTTTAGTTCAGGAAATATATGTTGTGCATTTTGCTGTTGGATTCTGCCTAATGTGTTGCGCAGCAACAATACTGCATGAGAAATTACTGCACAGTTTTACAGAATCCTGCAAAATAAATACTGCAGATGTAATGTCATGTGCAGAAACATTCATGCAAATCGTATTCCTGCATAAATTTGCA
>JAVBJR010001169.1:0-2744 GCA_031546965.1 Dysgonomonas sp. | reverse complement strand
CAGTGTCCATGGGGCTTAAAAAATTATAGTGACAACTCTGTAAAATAAAGTGGTGATGTATAAGTTTGAAACAACCGAGACGTATTTTTCCGTTTATTGGTTTTTGATTTATACTCCATCGGCCCTTACTTTTGAAATGAGCCTCGTACATAAAAACTGTTTTCGCTGATATTTAATTTTGACACAAAATGGCATGAGCACAATATACCGAAATGTAAGTTATGCGAATAATATCCAGTTTTACGTGCAGTACGTGGAACATTATTGATGAAGCTGTTGTTCGTAATGCAGGATAAACATCGATCCCAGAAATGAATGCGCATTTGTAATATATTTGGGAGAAAAACACAATCGGGTAAAATTCTTATTTATAATATTTAGACTGAATCACTGTTCATGAATTGGTCATTAAATGAAATTCTTTACGATATAATAAAGGTCTGCGTGCAACTGAGCAAGACTGCCACAGTTGCTTTTGGAGATCGTTGCAAGAGATATAACATTCATCGCAAAGATTAATTCTCATAAAGATCACACACCTCAGTTTAGTTAGTTGCACTCTTGCAGCAGTGCTTACCACAAATCATAATTCACCACATCCTTCACATATTTCAAGTAAATAGTTGTTGACTGCATTAACTTTATGAACACACACTCATATGTTGCAGATGGCAATGAAAAAGCAAAAGGAGTGTCATAGCGATTTTGATGGCAGCATTAAACTAACAAAGTCAACAAAGCGCAGAAGCAAAAGATTTGAAACTTGCATACAAAATGAGGTTCATAAGCATCCAGTTAAACAAATAGTGTATACATTAATGACAGTTTTTAATAGTACACTTGTCACTTTTTGGTATATAGTTGACAGACAGCAGCAATTCTGAAAATGACTCAGAAATTGACAATTGCATAACACCATGGGCTGCTAACTCAAATGTTTCATTTGAAGAACAGCCAGATGATAATGAGTGCATCACATATCATGAGTTTGAGCGTGGCATTACGGCACATTCATCTGTCATGGACAAAGAGTCAATATTTCTTGATAACAGCAGTTCATCGTCTGATGAAGACCACGAAGCTATACTCCCAACGCTCTAACTGTGGTCCCCCCTTTTACAAAAGGGCGTTATCGGAAATCTTAATCCTTTAATTGCCATTGTTCACTAATAGATGCGGCCCAGTACCCTTCTCTGGCCGGCCCTTTGGTTGCAGTGGACCAGTCCATCAGGACTGCAACAGTTCAGGCAGCAGGTTGGACTGGTCCACTTGCACCAAAGGGCAAGTGACCGATGACAATTAAAGGATTAAGATTTCCGACAAGGTCCTTTTGTTAAAGGGGGGACCACAGTTAGAGCGTTGGGACTATACTAGCACTGGCACTGAGGTACTGATAATAACGTAGATACAGTACTGTAATAACCTGTTATACGTAGGAGATATGCGGTCCTTGAAAATGATGTAACAAAACAACATAAACTTAACTGCCAGTCGATATTATGTGAATCGTCTAAAAATGCCACAAATTCAGTATTTGCAGATTAGTTGATGCACTCTAGGTTGAAGTAGATCGACCCTCAATTTTCATGATTTTTGGTGACGGTTGGTTTCCGTATAGTTTGCAGTTCAAAAACACGGCTATAAGTGCTGCGCTTTAAGGCAGGAACACAAAATTTCCGGCGGATGGCTGTCTAGGAGAGAGTATTTTCCATCTGTGAACATGATGTTCGTTAAATTTGTACCGTTGAAGCCCAGGAAACGCAATAAACACCACAAAATTAGACATAATAGATCGAAATACGCTCTTTTATTTGAGCTATAGTTCGTTTCTCTACGTTTCTCGGAAACCTCGCAAACAATTCGCGAATAGTACCGATTTTAGGGCAATTTTGCAGCGGTACGTTGCACTCTACAAATTTTCTAGACAACGTAATATACATCTCTAACAACATGATTTTTCTACACGTTATTCCGCACATCAACTATGTTTCGGAATTTTGATACCTGTCATAGTTTTTGAGTAATGAGTGAAAAATAATTTTTGTTGAAACTTAGGAAAATGGGGTTTTCACTCATTACTCAAAAAAACATGGTGAAAAAAACATGTTGATGAAGTCAGATTTCAATTATAAAATTGGAAAAAAAAGTTATCAGCAATCTAACCACAATTTTGTAGCTCCGCCCCTTTATTCGTTAAAATTCGGTTTGAGGTACAAAACGTTAACGTAGTGCGATTGTTGCATTGCCAACTGTTGTCCAGATATCCAACTATACTTGTATTTCAATGAAATTGCCGTTTTCCTTCCCCGAGAACCGCAGACGGATTACATACGTACCCGGCGAGGGCGTGGTCGAGCGATGAGTCAAGAGTACAAGTAGACTAATAGAATGGAGTAAGCGTACTCTTATCCGATTTCTTTGAATAGCAATTGCTCAAGATCCCTGCAGCAAAAAAAATTGCAACCGGCCTGACTATTCTTCGATACTCGATCAATTTAGCGACCTGATTGTCTTTGCAGTCAAAAATAACAAAAAATACCCTGACAGTTCTCCTTTAATATTAATTTTTAAAGACATTTTTAATTTTTGTTTGAAACGTTTTGTTCTGGCCTAACGTGGTTGTGCTTAACCAAAATAGGAATCTAATGTGCATTCCTGACTAATCAGTTGATGTTCTACAACTTTCCAATTGAAACTAAGGTTCTAAAATGCACGGTTTCAGAGGTAGAATTCAATTGGCCTTG
>JAVBJR010000511.1:0-3561 GCA_031546965.1 Dysgonomonas sp. | reverse complement strand
AGTAACATTAAGAAAATTTACGAAATCATAAAATTATTTATTGTGCAATCAGAAATCAATGGATAATTAATTAGTAGTTGGCGTCCAACAGACACCATGTGAGTGGAATTGAAAAAAAATTTCACCCGAGTGTTCCAGGGTTAAGCTGTGGCTACCCTGCAAACATTTTTCCTGGTTTTATCCAAACTCACCCCTGCGTCCAAAGCGACCCCGTTTTACGGTACCCTTTTAAGGTTGATTATATATCACTGAATTTAGTCACACCAAATGTGATTGTTATAAGGGAACTGCCTTTACGAGAGAATGGCCTTGTTAGGGAAGCCACAATAGAGAGATTTCACTGTACTATAAACAATAGAATTTGTCATTTTTGGTATAGTGCAGTAATTTATAGATAGTGTTTTTTGATCATCCTGTGCTATAATTATTTTTGTTTATGTCAATATTTTAATATTTTTGTGTTATTTTTCTGATTTATTTTGTTTTTTTGCAGCCAGCCTGATCTCCTCCTCTCCGTGCATGTTGTTCAAATAAATGTGTTAGTGTTAATAGTGAATGTCTTTTTAAAAATTTTCCCAATTCCTAGCCCCAGAAGGATTCTCAGGGAGATGCACCAAAGATGACAATGTGCCGCTCAATAATAATTACCTGGTGTAATTTTATTTATTAATTTTTTTCCTTTTGTGGCATTATTTTGCCAATATTTGATGATGCAAAATTTCATTGCCGTATTATGCTTGCAACTGAGAAGTCATTTGGTTTCTTGATATACATATATATTTTTTAGTTGGTTTTATCAGTGATGGATGTGGTTTTTTCCCCCTGTTGTGTGCCATTTTTCAAAAATTTACCTATACTGAAGCCGTATTCAAGGTTGCAGCAATGGTGTGGCAAAAGATTTGGAGGGAAACTAGTGTAAGTCAGGCCTTGACCAATGATGGACAGTATAAATAGGCTTTTGGCCACTCACAATAAAGCCAAATGTGTCACATGTTGTATCACACTATCTGTGATTGGTTAAAGCCTTGCATACATTAGTTTCCCTATACATCTTTTACAAATTCATTGGTGCAATCTTGAACGTGGTTTCAGTATAGTTATTCACAAAACTGGTAAGAATTAGATATAATATAAGGTTTTGTTTCATTTTTCCTCCCAAGTGTTCATTATTTCAGTATGGCATATGTGAAACGCTTACACATTATATACATTGAAAGATTTTATTCCTCTTTCTCTATCCTATCGTTTAATTGAGTTGATTTTGTGCCGTTTTTGGCGGTTAATTTTGAAAAAAAAAGTGGTTCGGACTAGCGCTGGATCAAATGTTGTACTCGCCATTTTAATGTCATGCATTTACCTATCTGTATATGCTTTTCATCGTTTGAAATATTGTACATACTCACGGGAACATTATGGGAAAATATCAGTTGATTTTGGAAAAGTGTTGACATTCATTTTATTATTGCAGCTATAGTGCGTCCCAACTCAAGATTGCACACGTCAACTATTGCCAAGAATATTAATTGCACATAATATGTAGGTCGAACTTTGAAAACATTATTGTCAATTAACTTTTTAAGTATATTCCATGAACTTTGTATAGTTGAATGGTTTTTTGACTCAGATCTGCATTATTTTAGAAAATGGCTATAATAAGACTAATTTGACCTCCATGCATATGATAAATATGCTGTGGAAAACTACCAGGAAAACACGAAAAAAGTGACTATCATAGATGGATATGAACCATGTAATGATACAATGAAATTAGACGAGCTATAGTGCGTCTTAACTCAAGATTGCACACGTCAAAGATTGCCAAGAATTAATTACACATAATATGTAGGGCGAATTTTTCAAACATTATTGTCAATTAACTTTATTAAGTATATTCCATGGAATTTGTATAGTGGAATGATTATTTGGTGTAAGCATTTACCCCATAAAGCAAGAAAACAAGAGGGAATTACTGCAACCTTGAGTTGAGACGCACTATATAGAAACGTTAAACGAACACCAAAAATTCACCATTTTTGTAAATAGGTGTTCCTGCTTAACAAATGTTCATTTATGTTTTCCATAACATTACATTTTTGCGTATGGACATACTTGCATTGTTAGAAAGACGAGTAGACCGCTTCCTCGCCGGCCCGCATCCTGCTCATCCTGCGCGCTGATTGGCGGACGCGGATTAACAAATATTGAATCAACTGGGGAAGACGGTCTGGAGGCCCGTCGGGCCACCAACCACCCCCAGATTATATAACCCCAGGTGTGTCACCACCCGGGGGTTTTATACTCTCGGGGGGGGGGGCGGCCCGACGGGCCCCCAGACCGTCTTCCCCAGTTTATTCAATATTTGTTAATCCGCGTCCGCCAATCAGCGCGCAGGATGAGCAGGATGCGGGCCGGCGATGATGCGGGGCTTACGCTGATAGAATCAACGACCGCATAGGGAACGTGCAAAGTTTTCCAGTGGCGCCGCCAACGGCCACGTGGGAACTAAAATTGGGAGGGTTGGTGATCTTATGCATGTGGTGTACTTGCAAAAGACCTACTGTTTTGCCTTGGTTTCAATTGATCTGTCCGTATAATCATGACACCAAATATTTTGAAATGTGCATGGGTTCAAGGCAATAAAATATTACTAAATTTCAGCAGCAGTCTTAGAAAATGGAAATGAATTAGCTGGAGGTTTGCATGTGCTGCAAGTTCGAGAAATGCTAGATCTGGATCTAACATAATCATAGATTAACGCATGTAAAATACCACAAGTGTTCCCAATTAAATTAGTAATTAATAACGTATTGCATATTAGTATAATATTAAAAATAAGTGGCGCTCAATTTTAAAGGAGAACTGTCACCCATTTCCTTACATACCCTAAAAATCTTATCAAACGTGAAAAACATGGTGAAAAACATGTTGGTGAAGTCATATTTCAATTATAAAATGAAATAAAAAAGTTATCAGCAATCTAAGCACAATTTTGTAGCTCCGCCCTTTTATTCGTTTAAATTCGGTTTGAGGTACAAAACGTCAACGTAGTGCGATTGTTGCATTGCCAACTGTTGTCCAGATGTCCAACTATACTTGCATTGCAATGAAATTGCCGTTTTCCTTCCCTGAGAACCGCAAACAGACGGATTACGTACGTATCCCGGCAGTGGGCGTGGTCGAGCGATGAGTCAAGTGTACAAGTAATGGGCTAATCGGACTCTTATCCGATTTCTTTGAATAGCAATTGACCGGTTTAAGAATGCGCGCGCGCCACAAGCGGTGGCTAGCTCAACTAATGTAGAAGGGGTGGAAACGTGGAGTTTAGCGGCTGAGACACCGTAAAACGACGATCCCGCGTTAAATAAGCGTTTAATAAAACACTTACCGTCAACCGAAAATGTTCCGCAAGTCAAAATACATCATCCGACATACTTTCCGGAATTTTCGGAAGCTTAGTTTTCGTTTGGTAACCGATTATGACGTAATTCGCATGATAATCGAGATACACTTCCGGTTACCAAACGGAAACTAAGCTCCCGAAAATTCCGGAAAGTATGTCGG
>JAVBJR010000960.1:0-3549 GCA_031546965.1 Dysgonomonas sp. | reverse complement strand
AAGAATAGTCAGGCCGGTTGTGAATTTTTTCGGCTGCAGGGATGTTGAGCAATTGCTATTCTAAGAAATCGGATAAAAGTTCGCTTATGCCATCCTATTGGTCTACTTGTACACTTGACTCATCGCTCGACCACGCCCTGCCGGGTACGTACATAATCCGTCTGTTTGCGGTTCTCGGGGAAGGAAAACGGCAATTACATTGAAATGCAAGCATAGTTGGACATCTGGACAACAGTTGGCAATGCAACAATCGCACTAAGTTAACATTTTGTAGCTGAAACCGAATTTTAAAGAAAAAAGTGGCGGAGCTACAAAATTGTGCTTAGATTCCTGATAACTTTTTTTTTTCATTTTATAATTGAAATCTGACTTCACCAACATGTTTTTCACCATGTTTATCACGTTTGATGAGATTTTTAGGGTATGTAAGGAAATGGTGACAGTTCTCTTTTAAGCCCGCTGAATAAAATTATGCCGCCTGAGAGATTTCAACCAGTCCTTCACTGCTGTTTTCAACTCTTCATTGACGAATTTGCACAACTTGAGGGGTTGCTGGTTTTCGCACCAATCTGCACTCAGTCACACAAAGACAAACATCAGGAGGTTGAAAACTTGATCACTAGATGGCCAATCAGTTGATGTTACTGTGTACGTGCAATTCGTTTATGGTCACTAGCCAATTTCAGTCACTACATTTGGAATTTTTAATTCCCAGGCGGTGGAATTTTATGCGGGGCGATTAAAAACGTTTTTTACGGTGTCCAAGGGGCTTGAACAATTGTAATGACTACACTGTAAAATAAAGTAGTGATGTATACGTTTGAAAAAACCGGGGCATTTTTTTTCCGGTAATTGGTTTTTGATTTCTACTCTGTCGGCCCTTATTTTTGAAATGAGCCTCGTATACTGTGGAAACTGTGCACAATAATGCACTTACGGTATAAGTGTGATTCGCCTATTACAGAGAGGCGGGTTGGTGCTGCAGCCAATGAGAATTGCACAAAAAGATTATATGCATATCTCGTGAATTAACTAAGCTCCCCAACGTGAATTTGATTATAACGAACACATATTTCATTTTTAATATCTTAATCAAGTAATATATAGGTATGTACTTAAATTTTGAGAATGGAATAACTTATGATTTTAATTGTATATCTGATTTTAATGGTCTTGACATAAGCCATTTAAAGTTTAATTATTAAAGGTGAACTGACAGGGTTTTGTAATACCATATGATATTTGGACTGTATAAAAAGAATGATTAAAATTAAAACTATGAGTTCGTTTCTTTTCTTTTTAAAAAATTTATTAAAAGCGTTTTTGGACCTGTGAGAGAGGCTAGGAGAGGAAAGATTATGGCAAGGAGAGTTTGTTCCAGCATATGAAGTGGGGAAGCCACCTGTACATAGCCAATAGGCATTTACCACGTTTTGCTTCAAGTGGCAGTCCATACGCACTATCCCGGATTTTTGAGGACCTATTTTAGAGTAAATTTTCGAATTTTTATTAAAAAAGTGAATCGGTGGAAAAATTAGAAAAACATTGGACATATGCAAATACATGTTGTTCATGTTCACCTTTAAGTTATTGCCAGGTCCATCAATTCTGTGAATCCGACCCCCCCCCCCCACTGTGTTGAGCTGGCTATGGGCCTGATTTATATTGTTTTTTATAATGTGATTATACAGGGTGAGTTTTATGTGTTGGATATCACTTATAAAGTCAATGTATTCACGACAAGTCTAAGTTTACAGAACTGAATGGGAAGTCCTGTGTGAGAATCACGAAAATTGTATCACATGTGATTTATGATGTCATCTTCAAGGTCATCCGTGTTCCAACTTTTCAGCTGTTGAAGATTGGGCTGAATTACGAATTAGGCGTTATAAATGCACCGAACGTTCTGTAATTAACTTTTATGAACAAATCGACTCTTCAACCGCCTAATTTGAAGCCCTATCTTCAACGGTTTAAAAGTTAGAACACAGATGACCTTGAAGATGACGTCATAGGTCACGTGCGATGCCATTTTTGGGATCAGCATATAGCACTTCATATTCACTCCTGTAAACGCTTTGACCGGTCGTGAATACTTTAGACATTATAAGTTGGATCCATGCATAAAACTCGCCCTGTATATAGCATTTTGTAATTAAGGCGGAATCACACGCGGAACGGCCGACTGCTGTCTAGGACGAGAGATTTTGGCTTTGTGAACATGGTGTTCGTAAAATGGGTGCCGTTGAAAGCCAGAAAATTTAAAAAACACCAGTAAATTTGACTTAATAGTTCAAAGGACGCTCTTTAATTTGAGCTCATGTTGGTTTCTGTGCGTTTCATAGAAACCTCACAAAAAATTCGCAAATATTACCGATTTTAGGGCAATTTTGCAGCGCTACGCAGCATGCTATAAATTTTCTAGACAACGTAATATAAATGAACGTGGCTATATGCCGCCCGGACGGGGTTCGTACAGCTAGCAGGCTATATACCTCCCGGACGCGAATTTGGTGTTTGACAACGCTATCCTGCATCCTACGTCTACCAGCATCCTGCGCGGTGATTTTCTGAAACGGATTTACACCTAAAGTAACCTAACCTAACCAATCTAAACGAAATTAAAATAACCTAACCAATCTAAAATAAATTAAATTAACCTAACCAATCTGAAATAAATTAACCTAACCTAACATAACCAATATAAAATAAATTAAAGTAACCTAAACCAATCTAAAATAAATTAAAATAACCTAACCTAACCAATATAAAATAAATTAACCTAACCTAACCAATCTAAAATAAATTAAAATAACCTAACCTAACCAATATAAAATAAATTAAAATAACCTAACCAATCTAAAATAAATTACAATAACGTAACCAATCTAAAATAAATTAACCTAATCTAACCTAAATTAACCTACCCTCACCTAATCTAACCTAACCTAATTAAACCTAATTTAACGGACACATTGCACGAATGAGCACCAAAATCCAACGTAGTACCGACGGCGACCGACTAAAGCCGCTTGTTTCACTCTTCCGGGCGGCGTTTAGCCTAGAAGCTATAGAACGCCCGCCTGGGTGGTATATTTAATCTCTAACAACATGATTTTTCTACACGTTATTCCTCACAGCACTTATGTTTCTGAATTTTGATATCTGTCACAGTTTTTGAGTAATGAGTGAGAACCCCGTTTCATGTTCAATTCAGGTAAATTTTATCGAGGTTTTATCGCAATAAAGACCATGTGCGACGGGTTGGCGCGGATCCGCGGACAAACGTCGGGTTGGCGTGGACGTCGCGGAATTGGTCGGGTTGGCGCGGACTAGCGCGGACAAACGTCGGGCCTGCGCTGACGAGCGCGGACAAGGTCTGGTTGGCGCGGACAATTTAAAATGTGTTTTTCAGACCGTCGCGGACTTTTAAAACTACTTTTTACACAATCGCGGAATAATTTAATACTTTTTCAGCATCGCGGACTATATTTTAAATACTTTAAACACCATCGCGGACTGTTTAAAGTCATTTAAACACCATCGCGG
>JAVBJR010000832.1:0-3049 GCA_031546965.1 Dysgonomonas sp. | reverse complement strand
AGTCAGGGAATTTCATGATGGTCAGGGAAGTCAGGGAAATGTCAGGGAATTTTGATCATGCCCTACTGGAAATCTGTGGTGGGCCACCAGGCCATAACACACCACGTGTGGTGCAGGGAATTTTCCATTTTAGCGTTTTCTATTGGAAAACACAAGGAGACTGAAATGATAGAACACGAAATAAAAGCTTTAAAAAACAGTAAAATGAAAACATTAGGATTAAAAAGTATTTTTGTTTTTATAACTCAACGTTGTGCACGCCAAAATATTTGTTGCATTTGTATCTTGCAATTTAACTTGTTGGCTAATGAATTAGATTGTAAGTTATCTTGTCTGATAGTATTTTGTGAAATTCCAATAGTGTTTAATGTTAGGTATATGTTCTTATTTCGCTTTTAATCATATTATTAAATATATTTCTGGTAAAACACATACATCAATACAGTATCTTATTGATATGCCCAGTTGCATTGAACGTACATTTGTGGTAAAGATTTCATCACAAATTTCACAGTTTCAGAAAAGTACATGTATTACGTACATTGCAAATCATATTTAGAAGTCAGGGAAAAATGTTAAGTTTGGTCTGGAAAACAGGGAAAAGTCAGGGAATTTCAGTTTGAGATTTCTGTGGCCACCCTGAGTGGGTTTTTAACACATTTTGACATATTCCCAATTTAATATTCATTCTATCAAAATTCCAATCACACTGCAGGGTAAAGAATTACATGCAGAATATCACAGTGTGATCGGTTTTTGGATATTTTTATTAGTGTATTGGGAATATTGCCTTGAAGTTCGGAAATTTATTGGCTGTTATTGATCATTTCCTGACCACCGATATATTTTGTAATGTATACATAATACGTCAATCTATTCCCTGTAATTTTTCTGAGTTTGTTGTCGATGTTTGCTGGGCATGGCTAATTTTTAAAGTTACCACTACAGTGGAGGCCGCAGGGTATGGCAGGAAAGCGTGCGCACAACCTCCTTCCGCCTTAAAATGGGAAGTATGACAGTTTAAAAAACAAAATGCTTGATTGAACTGTATACCCATGTGAAAATACAAAAGTCGTAAAAGATTTTTGAAATTCATAGGAACTCATAACATTTCATAAGAAAAAGTGTATTATTTCATGCAAAATAGGATTCCTATTACAAAAATGGACAACTATTTTATATGACTGTAAGCTTATAAGATTTATATCAATGTCTTATATGATTACTTCTAATATGAATATTGTCTTATAGGAAATAATTATATCTCTTATGTGATTGTTCTCGTATCCACAGCATGCCGATCTGGCGTTTGCCGTTGACGCCAATAGATGGCGCCGTATCTGTTTGATATAGCGGTGTTGCTACTGTGGCGTTTCAAGAAAGATTGCGGTCGAGAGGGCCCCTCCCCCCGACCCGACTACTGGTTTTTGGGGGGTGCGGGTATATTTGAGGCTTGCTGTTGTTGCATGTTCACCTTTACCCAGTGACGTCATGATTCGGAATGCAGCTCAAGCTTTCATATCAAATACCCAAACCCCCTAAAAACCATTAGACATGTCGAAGGAGGGGCCCACTCGACCGCAATCTTTCCTGAAAAGCACAGTATATAAAGACTAAACAGCAGTGGGCTAAGCGGGCAAAATTGTCTAACCACTTTTATGTAGCTAAAACCATTTGCCATTTCTCCTGCCATCCTCATTTTATTTACTGTATCCGCGTATACTGCTTCGAACCACTGTCTCAATCGCCCTTTCACCCCCATTTTCCTCAGTTTCTGCATTAATTTGTCCCTGTCCACGGTATCAAATGCAGCCTTCAGGTCAACATAAAATGCATACAACTTTCCTCTCTTCTTTCCTAACAGATTTTCCACGAGTGTATTCAATATATAAATATTCTCCCTTGCACCTCTCCCTTTTCAAAAGCCCGACTGATTCTCTTGTAATAACTGCTCATCTTCTGCCCATTTCATTAATCTCTCATTTAATATTTCAACCAATCTATATAAATAAAAGCAAGCGTATGTCTGTCTGTCCGTCTGCCAGGATGCATTCCCATAATTTCCATGCTATCCACTTGAAACCTTCGCAGGGGGATAGGGGATTTCATAAGCCAGGTCGTGGGGGGTGTGGCGACCCCCTCCCCCTCTGTCACGTGCAACAGGCGAAATTACGTTTACCAACGCTGTTGGTGTCGCCAGCCTGTTGGGATCGCTATCAGGTTACCACCCACAGATACGTACTGATGTATTGAAGCGTATTAACACCGTTTTTACAAGTAACCATGATGTCTCGGATGATGTATTATCAGTTCATTCTTGCATATACATCTATCGAACGTGCACCAAACATGTATTCTAGCATATTTACATGTATCGCACGTGTATCGAACTTGCATTATTGCATCTCAAGTGTATTGAACATGTAATCGATACATGTAAACATGCAATAATACATGTTCGATTCCATTTCCAAATGTGTTAGATTTCCAAATCTGTTCCATTTCCGAATTCCATTTCCAAATGCGTTCCATTTCTAAATTCGTTTTATTTCCAAATTCCAATGCCAAATGCGATCCATTTCCAAATTCGTTTTATTTCCAAATTCCATTTCCAAATACGTTCCACTTCCACATGTGTTCCATTTCCAAATGTGCTCCATTTCCGAATTCCAGTTCCAATTGTGTTCCATTTCCAAATTCCGGTTCCAAATGTGTTCTATTTCCAAATTCAAATTCCACTGTGTTCTACTTACAACTGTGTTCCAGTTCCAAATCCGTTCCATTTCCAAATGTGGCACAAATTTGAAAATGGGAAAAATTTGGAACTAGAATTTTTAAATGAAACGCATTTGGAACTGAAGTTTGCAAATGGAACGTATTTGAAAATGGAATTCTATATGAAACGCATTTGGAACAATAACACATTTGGAAATAAAACTTATTTGGAACTGGAATTCGGATATGGAACGGATTTGGAAAAGAAACACATTTGGAAATGGAACGCATTTGGAAATGTGACAGACTTGGAAATAAAACAGATGTGTAAATG
>JAVBJR010000402.1:0-4129 GCA_031546965.1 Dysgonomonas sp. | reverse complement strand
TACCCCAATGAATTTTGTTACTTGGGAACACTTAATAAATTTAAAAAAAGAAAGAAATGAACTCAGTGTTAATTTTAAATCATTCTTTCTACAGTCCAAATATAAGGTTTTACAAAACCGTGTCAGTTCACCTTTAATTGTATAGGTAACACTTTACTTTACTTCCAATTTAATTAAGATGATATTTTTGCAGAGTAATGCTGGGCCAATGAGAAACTCTCTTTTGCGAGATATGCTGGACCAAAAAATTAAATAGATAGGCAAAATACGTGAATGTATAATGTCAATGGAAGAGTTGTGCATCGACACCCAACCGAATCACCAAAATGACGAGCAGCAGATGCAACACTCCCAACATCACCAAACATACGAAAACTTCAATCCACACAAGCAGCAGAATTACTACCAGCATCAAGCTGGTTGGAAGATGAATAGGAGAAATAAGGTTTGATGGCAATGACTATTATACACCTGAACAACAATTTAATGTGATATTGGGCATTTCAGCATCGCTCAAAAGTGCTATATGCTCGAATAACAGCATATATACGACAAGAAATGAATGATGCTGCTAAAAAAAGTAAACATCGCTATGGCTGGTCTCTTTGCAAAATTTGACGCTGTCTATTCATGTATTTTGCACTGGTGCAAAACAGTGTATTTATGGAATCCGCCAAAGATTATTACACAGTGTGCGGAAAATGGTGTGCACTGCAGAAACAGCTGCATTGTCAGCAAATGTATGTATCAAGGACGCTGTTATGCAATTCATTCTTTTATTTTTAACTCTTTTAATTATTCATTTACAGGGCACTCCGAAAACATTAGAATTACTAAAATATAATGTAGATGGCCTATCAAGGATTCCAATGAAACTTCAAGCTCTAACAAGTATGTGCAAACTCATTTGTTTATTAATGTAAGTTCAAACATGTATACAGCTTTGAGACATGTCTTAATTAGCACATATGGTTTAAAAGTTCATATTTTTATTCAGATGCAATTCGTGATCACCTGCGCAACAACAAAAAAGAAAGTGACAAAGTAATTGCCAAAGCAGTAAAGATGATTAACACAAGACTGAATGAGAAGATCCAGGATTTAAAGAAAAGCTTGAAAAAAGATTAAATGGATTAATCTATTTGTGTGAAATTAAAACCCTAGCATGTTCCATTTCCAGCATTCGCGCTGACCGCCAAAGTGGCTGACATCTGGTGGCAAATGGACGAACTGCAAAAATGGTGTCAACAAGGGGTATAGATTTGTGCGAAAATATCGTGGGAACAACAAAACAACAAATATTGTTGCGTCTGGAACTGTAAATCGAAGTTTTCAAGGGACATGTAATTTTTTTAATTAAATATCATACTGACTTTTTTACAATATTTAAGAACTATTTGAAATTATTAATTTATATACGTGTTTAAATGTATGCACCATTTTAAACATCATTACTTTTATTAAAGTTGCAAATTAATGTGCACATTTCAACGACGAGTTCATAAATAATGTAGGAATAGTATAACAGGGTCATTGAGCAACCGGAAGCGACGGCACAACCGGAAGTGGGCGTGGCCTGCTCTGAATGGTAGAAATATGGCGACTGGAAGTTTTTTTTTGCATTACACCACCTACCCCCCACCCTCTGCGAACCAACCGCTGTGCCATAAAAAATTCAAACTTTCACTCCAGGCTGAGCTTTACCCTTTCCCTACGGACCACCAGCTGACAAAAAATTAAAACTTTCACTCCGGACTGAATTGCCCCCTCCCACTCCGGACCACCTGCAGGGTATTACATTTAACATAACAAATACAAAAAATGCAAAAATTGCATTAAAAAATCACGAATTCATCATTGAACGCCCTCGATAGTCTGGCCATCCCTATGCAAACACCAGGAATAAATAAATAGCCCAACACCATAATAAAATCGAAAGAGTTTAATAATATACGATAAGAATACCAGATAATGAACACAGACAATGAAAAGTTTTAATTAATAATTGTATTTAAAAAATTATGAAATAAAAAATAAATAAATAATTATCCTGTTGTGTCAATGTATGTAAATATTGGCCAGTGTAAACCAGGCTTAAACGATATAAACGAATCATGCAGATAAAAAAAACATGCAACACTTACCCAGCTGGTCAACTGATCTGCATTTACTGCGGGTATTTCAGTGTTAAACAAAAATATATGACCAAGTTGTAGGGACTGTGAAACCGGAAATGATGGTAAAGAAGAAAAAAAATGCTCAGTGAAAACAGACATAAGCAAAGTATTTGTTAGGTGTAAAGCTCGTGCAGTGTGGTATTTCACAAGTTGTAGAGACACTAGTGAAATCCGATATAACAGTGAAAGCCATTAGGGTTACCACACAAATGGAGACACGAGCAAAGTAAATTATTTGTAAAATCTCTATATGGGTTTTACAGATAGTTAAACCTGATAGGATGGCGGACAAATACAAAGCAAAATCCGTCAGGATTCCCACGTATAGACTTAAAAGGGCAAAGGTCCGTAACGCTAAAACTCATCAAGTGCATTTCTTTAAAAAAAAATCAAACAAGTTTGAAAATGTCCAGAAAACTTTATAAAAGGAATGGTTTGCATCCTATGCAACCATAGTTTGCTCTGCTCTTGGCAGTGAGTGTCTGTGTCAGTGGTGTTATATAAGTTGCATCAAGGACTCAATATGCTGAACACGACTATGCACTCCCAGTCCTTATATATGGGGAGAATGTGCCATAGCTCTGATTGGCTGGCACCCAAACGTCCATGCTGACGTCATTGCGGGGTTACCGCAAATTTTGCCTAGCCTCGCAAGCCAGGGCTATCGATCACCGCCGGCGACGATCAGCACCCGCGACGATCGTACACGGCGATCGCGGGTTCGGTACCCGGCGATCGCTGGGTGCGGGTTCGATACCTGGCGATCGCGGGTTCGGTACCCGGCGATCGCCGCGTGCGGGTTCGATACCCGGCGATCGCGGGTTCGATACCCGGCGATCGCCGCGTGCGGGTTCGATACCCGGCGATGCCGCGTGCGGGTTCGATACCCGACGATCGCGGGTTCGGTACCCGGCGATCGCTGGGTGCGGGTTCGATACCCGGCGATCGCGGGTTCGGTACCCGGCGATCGCTGGGTGTGGGTTCGACACCCGGCGATTGCTGGGTGTGGGTTCAATACCCGGCGATCGCGGGTTCGGTACCCGGCGATCATCGCGTGCGGGTTCGATACCCGGCGATCGCCGCGTGCGGGTTCGATACTTGGCGATGCCGCGTGCGGGTTCGATACCCGACGATCGCGGGTTCGGTACCCGGCGATCGCTGGGTGAGGGTTCGATACCCGGCGATCGCTGGGTGAGGGTTCGATACCCGGCGATCGCGGGTTCGGTACCCGGCGATCGCCGCGTGCGGGTTCGATACCCGGCGATGCCGCGTACGGGTTCGATACCCGACGATCGCGGGTTCGGTACCCGGCGATCGCTGGGTGCGGGTTCGATACCCGGCGATGCCGCGTGCGGGTTCGATACCCGACGATCGCTGGGTGTGGGTTCGATACCCGGCGATCGTCGCGTGCGGGTTCGGTACCCGGCGATGCCGCGTACGGGTTTGATACCCGACGATCGCCGCGTGCACGGGTTTGGTACCCGGCGGTACAGGTGCGAATAAACAATCTGGCCACGAAAAGCGGATCCCTCGGCGCGCCCCGCATCCTTCTCATCCTGCGCGCTGATTGGCGGACGCGAATTAAAAAATATTGAATTAATTGGGGAAGATGATCTGGAGGCCCTTCGGGCCTCCAGCGACCCATAGATTATATCCCCCCTTGGTGGTCACCAGCCGACTCATTGCATTCCCTTCTTGCGATGAATGTTAGGATCCAGACTTTGGGATGCGGGCCGGCGTAGGAAGCGGATCGACGTAGGTAGATTGTAGATAAGCTGCTGCTACATGGTCGTGTTGCAGTCGAAGTATTACGTCATGACGTCATTTGTGAACCTGCAGGGACACAGCGGAACTTGGACAAATACTGGTCGTCCAAGGTTCGCTTTTCCCCCTGTCTGGTCACAATTTTGAACACATGCTTACCGTCGACGCCATGTAAACGTAGTATATGT
>JAVBJR010001009.1:0-4507 GCA_031546965.1 Dysgonomonas sp. | reverse complement strand
ACAACGCTCGTTGCACTGACGTCACAGCAGTGGTTCTATAAATAGTCGCTAAACCTAGGCGGGGCGCTACGGGCGCGATAGAGTTCAATCCACGGAATGCGAGCGTGGAAGACTCTTAACCTTCATCCACTCTTGGTAGTACTGTATATATTATTAGTTTGAAGCTAGCACATGGCATTATATAGGATTTCCTCGATATAATTTGAAACTTAGATGAGACGTACAGGATGACACTGAAATATGAATCAGTGCCAGAATTTTCCTATTATTGTGTTGCTCCGATTACAAGAAATAAAAATTGCATAAGACTATAATTTAAAAGATTATTAAAGTATTCGAAACATTCAATTAATAGATTATAGTGCAATCATTTTCCGGGGTCAAATATTATCTATCTGTAGAAATCGTCATTTACTCTAAATGCAATACATGAAAAAATTGCACCTTTGAATTTGTTTCACCTCAATTTGTTCAAGGAATTTCACTTGAATTCAAATGTTGAAAGATAACATTATATAATAATAACTACCTATCATTCTCGTATCCAATTCAAAATTGAAATTAATTGTGTTTTGAGAACAAAGCATCTACATAAATTGAAAATGACACACAGTGTGTGTGACTGTATGGATAAATGAAGGAAGAGGAAATAGAAAATTGGGAACTGAGTGACTACCATTTTAAAAAGTAATGAAATCATTTTACTGTATAGCTGCAACATCAAATGCTCATTCATGCACTCATGTTTTTTTAAACAGTTTTTGAAACGTTGTACAGGCATGACCATTCTTGCGTAGGTTTTTACATACATTTTCTCAAATATATGCAAGTGACTTGGAAAATATAACTTTCCTTTTAAAAATCCCCTCTTTCCAGGTGTTCAATCAAATTTTCAAAGTTTTTAACATGTCATTCTGAGTATTTTCTTATTTCCGGATACAGAAGAGTCAAAACGGTGGCCATGAAAACGAGCAACTAGGTCAATCGAAACTTTGATCTAGCTTTTAGTGATAGACATAGCTTGAAAACGCCTTTCATCGACCTGCCATTTGAAATACATAAACATGAACTGGGCAACACAATTCAGATCCTCCCATTCTATATTTATATGAAACAACAGCAACAGCCTAACAACCTCATGCATGTGCAAAAGAAAAACCTGCCATAGTATATATTTAGCAACCATGGTTGCAGTTTTTTTACACAACGACATCACACTAAATAACACACTGAAAAACTATCACACACAACTTTCACATAATCCTGCATGATAAGAAAATTGTTTCATTTTTAACTTTCAATTTAAGTGGTTTCAAAAGCACCTGTAATCCAGGTACACCTGCCAAGTGAAAATTTAACACATTTACAATTAATAAATTTGCGTATGTCTGCTATTTTTGCTTTCATGTAAACATGAACAAACCACTCAGCACAACAAGGGAAAACACCCTTCAACACAGGTTTTTCCAAAGAAAAACTTTTGTAGCCTCGAACAACAAGGGAACTGAAATTCTGTAGGCGTGTCTTGGATATACTGGTGAGGCTACAAATACATCTTCTCGTGTTGTTTGTGAAATGGGTATTCAGTAATATCTTGGAGACTGCTACTACTGGACGCATATCTCGAGTCTTAGCCACTATAGCTACATGTGAGTATTCACTAAGTTTAAATTACTCTCATGCAAATCAATAGCAATTATTAATTACATAATTACCACTTTCCAATACACTTACAACCTATATACTGTTCACCAATGAACTAATTAGTGTGTTCCAAAACCTTTTCTTCATATTTCTATATAGTTTTACATGTATGGAACACAACTATAATACGTATTTTGCTTCAAAGTGTAGTTTTACATATATGGAACATAATATTTTGCTTCAAAGTGAAGTTGTTTATGTATATATCATAGGATTAATAGGTGTTGTTTTACTTGTAAAATATCTCAAGGTCTTATATTCTTGAGGTACTATGAAGAGTTTTACAATTTTATTGTCACCAAGATTGATTTCAATACTTTTCATTCACATGACATAAGTTGTAATGAATATTGTATTTTCGGAAATAAGTTCCTAATTGGAATTTTTAATTGAAAGGTTACAACTTATTTCAGCGTTTTCCGATATATTGTGCTCTAATTTTAAACTTTTAAAAGCAAGATCGGCTATAATTTCTGAAAAATACTAGTAGCATTATGCACTAATGTTTTGTTATACTTCATTAGGTTAGTGTGACTTTTTGAAAGCAGAACATATCTTATACTTTCAAACAATTGTGATTTCTTATCTGAACTAGACTTTCCTGTAAATGCAACAATATAGCTGCACTGCTTATCTATTTTCAAATACATGCAATATTATCAGACTACAGTAATAATTATTTCATAACAATTGTATTATATAAAAGTTAATCACTGTATAATGGCCCTCTTAATGAGGACAAGGCCATTTTGAAGTAGGAACATTTTACGTGCGTAACATCTAGCATGTAACTGTTCTAGTTGTAAAGATTTTCCACCAATAAGAGCATATATTTTGTTTTGTCCTTAACAAAAAGTAATTATATTGTTAATATGATGCTGACAATTTGTCAAGTTTATGTTTGGTTTGATATATTACTTCACGTTGAAGCTTTTTGGAAGTTTCTTTAAAGGGGCTAGTTCTTAAATGACGTCACATGCCAGACTGTTTCTATCTATTACCAATTACATTTGGAATTTGAGGTGTTGTAAACATACACATGATTATTTGGCTGTTTATGCTGCTATTTTTACTTTCAATTTGAAAAGTTCAAATGTGAAAAAATTGATAAACAATTCCTGCTTTATCTTTGTTTATTTACAAGTGAATACAATTGGAGTTTCGCCAACAGACAAATTCCGATTGTTTATCACTGTGTGTCTTCAGTTCAATTGGCTCGATTTCAGAAGCAGCTCTTACAATTGGTGAAAATGATTTCCTATTACTAAATGCCGTTTTTTGTTTGCAAGGTGTTGGATGACCTCAACCCACATTTCATATTATCAGTATTAAATTGTATAATATAAATAAGAGAAATGTCATTACAGTAAATATATATCCACTTGTATGTGTGAAAATATGACGACCTTAACAAATTATCGAATCAGTGTTTAGTTGACACTTAATTAACAGACACGATTATTTAGTTGTGTAAGTTAAAGTTTCCTAATCTATAGTGGTATGATAGAAAAAATGAGATGAAATATGAACATAAATTAATTTGAAAATTAAATAATTAATTCAATCATAATTTGCAGCATTGATGAATACAACTTGTACGTAACTTTGAGACCATGTCAACAGGAAGTTTTGTTAAGATTAATTGTAGCATGCACTAAAAACGACATACAAAACTTTTTATGAAATTACAAATTGTACATAGTAATTCATAATTTGGAGGTCAGATCGACAAGTTGGAGTCAACAAGGAAAACTTTCAAATTTCCCTCAAGCAATATATGCATGGCTGCAGAATATAAATAACATGCAAGAGCCATGATGAAATAAAGGAACAATTAATTTCACCCTTTTGAATGCATATGAAACGAATCAATTATTAATTGCTTTTTAAGTGTTCACAGTAGACTAAATCTAATTGAGTTTTATAAGAGTGCATACACACTGTAATCACTGATAGCCCTGTGTATTAGATATTGCAACTAACTGTAAGATACTTCATTATACAGGGTGTCCGGAAAGTCTGGTCTTTTTGCTAATATCTCGAAATTGGAGTGAATATTAGTAAATATAATGATGTTTCCATGTGTAATATAATGGGGGGACATCCATTGGTGATGATATTTTTGACCTTGGAACATTCCTTCAAGGTCGTTCCAAATTTAACTTCGCCAGTTTTGAAGATAGGTGGGTTTTATAAATTAGAGATATTTGATCACTGTTATTTTAAACACATTGGCGAAAACAGAATTGAAATCGGTAAAGGAGCAGAGGAGTAATCAAAACAAATAATTTGCATTGGCCCCCAAGTTGGCACTACACTGTTGACAACGGATGCTATGCAGTGAAACACCACAACCCTTGCAGGATTGCTGTTAGTCATAATCTGCGCCATACGTTCAGATGTTTAGGTAATTGCTTTTTCATGTGCATAACATGTATTTCTGTAAACTAATACAATTCTGCATCCATACAAAGTAATGCAAATCGGGCATCCATACTAATACGTGCACAGTTGTGCATACCAGCATAAGGACATTATTTTGAACATTCCATTTAGTACACTGCATATGTCTTTCCAACCAACTACAACGCATATTTGGAATTAATTCTTTGTTTTCTTTTGACAACAAGGCAAGAAAGTTTGACGTGATAGTTTCCGTTCATTTCTAATTTTTTTAGTATTTGCTCCACTCTGTAATGCAAAACATAGCAATGGCTTATTTTAAGAGCTTATGCAACCAGGATCGCTACATACATAACAATGTACCCAAAAAATTGTGATGATAATTATCAGTACCCTGACA
>JAVBJR010000544.1:0-9523 GCA_031546965.1 Dysgonomonas sp. | reverse complement strand
CACCGAAACATGTAGGCACATCGCATTAAAGTGTGCTGTTTCTCACTGTATATGGGTTGTGGATTTCTTCACTTGATCTTGTATTGAAAGAACCCCATATTCTTTCCTGAATTCATTGAACTCTTGGGAGTTTAAAGAATGAAATGGAATTGATAATCCGTGCATGATAACGCTAATGATCATTCGTAAAGGGAACCTATGATATCCTTGTATTTTTCAGCTACAATATGACGACACATTTTCATAGTTGGACCTTAAAAATAAACATGAAAAATGTTATGGGGATTACCTACAAAAATTAAATATTTTATGCATACAACACTTACTAAGTTCTCCAGTTGCCATTGATAAATCTTGTGGCAATATTATCCATTTTTTTATTTTTGCCGCATTTGAGATTGAAACCGTGTTCGCTCTGTCAATCCCAGACTGAATTCCAATTCCAATAGCATCAGTGATATTTTCTAAGACATCTGTTACAGTTACTGCATGGCTGCCCCTTTCTGCCATCCATATTTTAACATCCTCTGTTAGTTTGTCAGTAACATTCCCATCGTTATCAGGCTCGGTCTATTGAATATAATGCCGCAAATTATGTTTGAATTTTCTATGCACCTATATGACTTACATGCATGATTGAAATCATTTACCTTCAAGGTTAGAAGAACAGCAACAAATCTTCGTTTATCTGCAACAGCCATTACATTACTGATGATATGTAGTTGCTGTTTTACATTTTCTTCAATGGGCAATGGTGCAATGTTTTCACCGCCAGAAGTTATTAGCATCTCTTATTTTTATTAAGAAAAAAATAATATTGCGCGGTTTGGAAAATTGCCGCCAGGAAAAATGATAGCTGCAAAAATGAAAATTACCTTTTTTCCTTCCTGTAATAAACAAGAAGCAATCAGCATCCAGTCGACCTATGTCTCCAGTGTGAAGCCAACCATCGTCATCAATTGTTTTTAGGGTTTCTTCTTCCTTATTTAAATACCCCATGAATAACTGTCGTCCATTCAAGCAGATCTGCAATCGAATAAAGACATCTTATTTACTGTTCCCTGGCAGCAATATTGCAGAGCATATGATGTTGCGACAATTCATATTTTCCTAACCTCTCCATTTCCCAATTGGTCTGCATCAACTATTTTACATTTGATGTACCGCATAATTTTGCCAACGCTTCCACTGCGATAACCTGCGAATCCGTTCACAGTAACACAACCTAAATAATAAGGGCAGGTGTAGTAAACGAAAGTGTAACACCCAACGTGAAATACCACATAGGGTAATTTAAAGTTGCACATGCGTGTCAAGGAAGTTCAGAAACTAGCTGTTTTACACAATTAGGGGAATATGCTTAGAAACATATCATATATGAACACCTTAGCATATGTAAAATAACAATGTATGCATTTGTTCCAACTTTGAATTAGCATTATTAGTTGTTATCCCAGAGAGCCTGGTCACATAATTTATAGAGTGGCGTCATGATGAACCAAAAGCAGGACCTCTTGGGATTTATAAAACACAGGCTAGAATTCAGATGAATTACTATTGGGCAACATTGAAAAAGGATGTTCAAAGGTATTTACAAAATACGTGGAGTAACAAGATTTACTTATTTTGCTGTTATTCTGAACTTATCCTTCAACACTTCGGGTTATATCTATCGATTATTTTATCATTTGTACTTTTACCTGCAGTCTCGGATAGAGCATACGTTTCCACAATAAAAATATCCAAGCTGTGAAGGTATTCCAACACTTTGTTGTCTAGTGGCGCACTTCCAGATAATAATATTCTCACATTGCTGAATCCCAGCTTCTTATGTAAATCTTCAAACACCAATCAATGCCTTGGCAATACTGTACATAAACGGCTTTGACTCTATGCTGAGATTCCGATAATCCTTTCCCCGTTTAGTCCATTATTTGTTAATGCAGTAATGTCATACAACATACCATTTCATTCTATTCTGAGAATGTTTTAATCCCACACTTTTAGCCCATGAAAACATTGCTCGCTGGATTAGAGACATTTGACTCTCAGATGATTTCATGCGACTGTACATTTTTTCATAAATCCGGGGAAGACCAAGGAAAAATGTTGGTTGTACTTGCATTAGAGTTTCGAATAGGCTTGCCTGCATGACAGACAACAACTCAAGCAATGATCTGTAAACTCTTAATATAACAGTTTCATACTTTCATTGCATCAGGTTTTGCAAAATGTAATGCCTGTCCATTGAAAATGCAAGGGCAGATATCGGAAACCTAAACAATAGAGATTTTTTTACATGTAAATAAAAACTGCATACTTCCTATAATTAAAGGGATTCCTTTAATCAACAACTCACCAGACCTCCCAAATGGTTAAATGGTAGGAAAGATACTACTTTATCTGCAGATGATGTGCCAAATAGTTCTTTTGAACATTGCCAACTACCATAGAACAACTATGGAAAAATTGTTTGTAACTGTTATTAATGTACATCATTATGCAGTTCGTGACAAAACATTAGCACCAGTGTGATAGTAGTACCACATAACTAATTTAATTGTGCACATCGGGTGAAATGCTGTTAATACAGTAGAATCTCTCTATAACGGCTCCCCTTATAAGGGCATTCCCTTATAAAGTCCAGTTTATTATTCCCCCTTGATATTTCCACATGTAATTGCACACCATATAAGGGAACATCTTATAAGGGCAGCTTAATAACGATCGGCAATGGGCAATAATGAGCTTTCCTTATTGGAGTTGGGTGGGGGAGGCGCCAGATTTGAATAAGAATGATCAAACGACCAATGTTTCAATATCTCGTAACTCTAATTCCCTCGTATATCATTTAGATTCAAGTCTTCGTAAGTGGAAAGCCAAGCAAAATCAATTGAAGTTATACATATTTGTAAAAGGGAAAGTACACAACATACTGAAGCACAAAGTCATATGGTCATATTTTGTCATATGATGCTAATTTATTAAACTATTAATTTTATATGGTGGTGCTAATTTTTTGTAGCGGACTTTATATACAGGGTGCGGCAAAATTCTGGTCTTTCTTTAAATATCATTAAAATTGTAAATGACAGTTTGGTACAGTTTTCGCGATTGAATAGGAAGTCATATGGGGGAAATACAAAAATCATATTTCACGTGACCTATGACGTCAACTTCAAGGTCATCTGTTTTCTAACTTTTCAACCGTTGAAGATGAGGCACAATTTTGTATTAGGTGCTTATTTTCATTTCAAAAAGTTGGGTGTATTTATAATCCGTACATAATTTTTTAAATGTAGGGCTCCAATATGAATGCTGTGTGCTGCAGTGAAGTAACACCTAGTTTACTAAGGGTTAGTCCCAGTAAAGGTTCTGCTACTTTTTTCTGGTTTATTTTCATACATGCCAAGCAGTCCACTTTTCACAACCCTTAGTAAACAAGGCGTCACTTCACTGCAGTGCACATCATACATCATTTCAAAAATTTATCAACAGTCTAGAAATGCACCAAACGTTCTGAAATCATAGGCCACGTGCGAAACGATTTTTACTAAGTTTATATATGTTTGTCGTGAATGGTGTTTGTGTTTGTGGGTTTGTTTGTTTGCAGTAATTTTCAGCTCATTTTTAAACAACTTCAAACATTCTACAGAGCTGAAAATTGTTATACAAATCAGTCTTGCACTATATTTTTGTCTATAAAAAGTATTTTCTCAGGTTATGACATAGAATGGCGAGTATTTCACTCAAAAAACCAAAGTGGGGGGTCGCTGCATGGGTTGTTTTCACTGCACAGGCCATGCAGCAGTCACGGCACTTGTGGCAACAGACTTTAAAAACTCAAATTCATAATTTACGCTCAGGTCGATTTATAAATAAACTTAGTACCCCAAAAAACTTAGTTTTCTTTTCACGGCTTGTTTTCGTATTCCCCCCATTACGACATCAAATTCAACCAACTGTACAAGGCTATCAATTACCATTTTAAAGATATTTAAAGGAAGACCAGACTTTTGCAGCACCTTGTATTGTATAATACTGCTTGGATGAAAAGTTTGGTCATTTTTAAAATAACTATGAAACGGCACAAGATATATGAATTTTGAATAGGGGAGCATATTGGAAAGCAGGTATGGGGTAACCCAAAATCGCACTTCTGGTGACCTTGAACGTGACCTTCACATGTTTACAGTTATTATCTCGGAAACTGTTCAACTCACAGGGGTAGTGCAAGTTAGAAAAGTGTAGCGCATGTTTGTTTTAGCAGAAGGCAAGATGAAACAGGTGTTTTCAATGCGTACCTGGTTTTTGACAAATTTATTTGCAAAGCAGCACAGGAAATACGGCATACACTGCGGGAAAGCCAACATACAATTGTGCAAGCACATAAAGCATAAACCAATGCTGTCAAACGTAGTGGTCGATGCACCCAAAAAATGTGGTTACCTAGCAGCTGCTGTAATTTAACTGGTAGTTAGGTAGTATACCTAGGTACCTATGGAAGAATGAATTTGATTATTTCAGATTGGATAATTGCAGTAGTAAATTAGCAGTAAGGTGGTAGGTTTACATTGCCATTTTGTTTGCATTATTCTTGGTTACATTGAAATATCACATTAAATTTCTCCTGTATGGTAGTGATTTGCATAAGCTATTCAGTATTGTTAGTTCACAAGATTATATCTCTTTAATATCTATTCATGTGTGATCTTTGTTTAATTGAGCATATTCCAAGGCCACTTATGTCAAAACCGTCTGAGTCCAGACTAAGTTGCCTAATGATGAAACACAGTTTGCTGTACTGTAGCAATGGCAGAATACACACAAAACGAATTGGTTGATATGGATCTTTGTTATGCTGTGGACCAAGCAAATTATGCCACTGCAGTACCACTATACCAGGAACGATTTCCCAATTGCCGGCAACTATCTGTGTCAGTTCTAAGGCGTATTATTCAAAGATTTCATGACAGGAAGTGTATTGCAACGGTCAGGTTCAAGAAGACGACTGATAGCAACTGATGAACATACAAGTACCATCATGCTAGCAGCAATTGCTGCAAACCCACAAACCAGCAGCAGAGACATTGCTCATGATATTGGGGTTTGCCATCAATCTGCGCTAACAGTGCTGCACAGACATTCATTCCATCCATCCCGTGTACATTGCCTTCAAGCTCTCAATGATCATGACTACGAAGTTCGAGCTGAGTATTGTAACTGGTTGCTGTCATGCTGTGATGATGATCCCCATATCACTGAAAAGGTAATGTGGACAGATGAAACCCAATTTTCATGGGACGGAGTGGTTAACACACACAATTCTCATTACTATCAAAGATTTATAATGCAATGTGTGGTTGAAGACCATATGGACAGCTTGCCATTAGCACAAGCAAGCCGGACATGGTTCCAACAGGATGGAGCTGCACCACATTTTGCATTAAACACAGTCAGTGCTTAAATGCAATGTTTGATAAAAATTGTATTGGACGGGGCGGTACTAGTCCTTGGCCACCACGATCGTCAGATCTTACTTTGGATTTTTTCTTGTGGGGACACGTAAAAGATGTGGTGTACAGAACTCCACCAATGACATTGTGTGATCTGCAAAGGCGCATTACGGTACCATGTGCCAATATTTTACCTGCAACATTACTGTCAGTACATCGAAACACTGTAAATCGTGCTCAACTTTGTTTGGCTGCAGATAGAATGCATTTCAAACAACTGCTTTAGAATTTGCATGATAAATACTGTGTGCATAGTGTACCATACCCATGTACAGTAGAACCTCTCTAATTGCATTCTGCCTTAATGCATACCTCTCTATATGCATGCAATTTGGTGTTTCCCGACCCCGTACTATGGGGATATTAGCATACCTCTCTTCTTGCATTGCATACCCATTTTGGGACCATATTGTAGCATACTTTTGGAAATCTAAGCCATTCCTTGGAACAAAATGAGCAATATCTCTTAGTGAAAACTGCGGGAAACATGTTAAGATTCCTCCACATATGGCTACTGAATCTGACTCCAGCCCAGATTCCATGGCAGAGGTTCATTAGACACGCTGCAAAGTGAATCTATGGCCATTAACCAACCCTTGTCTTTAGCAAATGCACTGGAATTTGTTAATATTTATGGTAATGAAGTATAGCCGTTGAAGAATTAACCATTGAGGAAATTGTTGCCTTTGTAAATGAGCCAGAGTGTATTGAAGGAATAATTGAAGAAGAGGATATTTTTGAAACACCCGATACCCACAAGCAGTCATTAGCAGCAGTCCTTGATATCGAAAAAATATTTTCTGGAAAATGGAATTCAGTTGCCACCAGATTGCAAGAGAGTTTTTGAAGATGAGAATATCAGAGATGCGAGTAATTCTAAGCCATACGAAAAGGCAAACGCAAATTTCAGATTTCTATTAAATGCTAAAATTGACAAAATAGGTGTATCCTACATATACATATTGTTCGTAGTATATGTATAAACAAACCATCACATGTACGTGTATACAAAAAAAAAATTATTTCAAGGATTGTATTTTATAATCGCATACCTTCTTAAATGCATAGAAAAATCACGAAACGGAAGGTATGCAATTAGAGAGGTTCTACTGTAGTAGTAGTATTTGTTTCAATGTGTACTTATTATCGCACAATAACACTATGCTAGATGCTTGCAACATAAGCTTCTAACAATAACACGCAGTGTATGTTCTTGTTGTTGCACCTAATTACTATGTATTGTACCCGCATTTATGAAACATGTTTGTTTATAAATGATGAAATGTCAAATGCAAGTATGTTTCAACATGGGAGAGCCGGTTGGCTTTCCTGCAGTGTATGCCGTATTTCCTGCACAGCTTTGCAAATAAATTTGTCAAAAACCAGATATGCATTGAAAACACCTGTTTCATCTTGCCTTCTACTAAACCAGACATGTGCTACACTTTCCTAATTTGCACTACCCCTGTAAGTTTCCAAGATAATAACTGTAAACATGTGAAGGTCCGGCTCAAGGTCCGGCTCAAGGTCTCCGGAAATGCAATTTTTGGATACCACATACCTGCTCTCCTATATGCTCCCCCATTTAAAATTCATATCCCTTATGCAATTTCATAGTTAATTAAAAAATGAACAGATTTTTCATCCCAGAGGTATAATATGATATAAACATTGTCATGGTTCAGAAGCACTCCTTTAGGGTCAGCTGTGGTTCCAGATGTGTACACTATTACACATGGTTGATTTATAGCAATTCCTCTTAATCTTTCCTCAAGAATTTCTTCTGGTACGCCATTTCCAATTGAGATTAAATCATCCCACTTTTGAAAGTTACAAAATAACAAAATTTAATTGAGAGTAGACGAAATTGTAAGTTCAAGTGTGTCACAATAAACATACAGAAAGTATCCCATCTACTTTAGGTTTCCCAAGCAATTGAACAATGACTTTGAGCTGAGGAAGCTTTCCCCTGACTTCCAGTATCTTTTCCAATTGTTCATCAGTATCAACGATACAAATATTTGGCTGCACTATCATTCAACACATATTTGCAAGCTTCAGGAGAATTAGTACAATATATTCCAGTAGCCAATCCTCTGAATGAGTAGTAAATATGAATAGAATTTCAAACAAATACACGAACAAAAAAGCACTCCTTACCCGGCAAATATGGCAGCCATTTGGGCAATTATCCATTCTGGACTATTAAAGCCTAATATGCAAGTGCTCTGATGTCTTTTAAGGCCCAGCTAAGTATATTTAAACATAACTTGGCTATCATGCAGAAAAATTCAATTAAGAAATTGATAATTAAATAATTACCTTAATGAATGCCTTGGCGACGATTCTAACTTCTGCGTAAAACTGACCGAACGTCATCTTGGTCACTACTCCATCTCTCTCCAAGTGAAATGCTTGCAAATCGTGGAATTTGTTGACACATTCCTTGAATGCAGTTGGGATAGATATGGGTTTTGGCGATTTTTCGAAATCAGTATTGAATTCTATCCGTGTTGCACCGTCAAGTTTCCAAGTGCGAAACTCTTTGGTAGGTATTATGCAGTCAGGTCCTAAAGCATCATTTGCCGAAATTGTGGACTAATAATTATATTCATATGCACAGTAATAAATACTATACCAGATTGGTGATAGTAATAATCAGAAATTGAAGCATTCATATCCGCCATTGATTTGTATAAGGGGTCATCGTCTGTTGTTCTCTGACCTATGCTGTGAGTAGGAGGTGTTGACTATCGGTTTGTGATATATGAAACTAAGTTATAACACTCTTGGTTATACGTTATACACAGTCTCCAGTGTGTCGAGAAATTAAACTTCCTTTTCGTTGGATTCCTCTTATATATGTTTAAGACGAATATATTATTTAAATGATACTTTCAATAGACGCAATTCGGAAGCTTAAATTTAAATTGATGCAATTTGGAAGCTTTTAATTGCTGCAATTTGGAAGCTATTAATTGATAACCACCATTCAGATGGGAACTGTGAAGCAATTGCTGCGTTTTTGGTGCAATGGAATACCTATATGCAAGTAGCATTACTGATGTTGATCAAATGATTTGTAATTACTAACCCACAATTTGGCAATGCAATTGCCTTTTAGAATCCTGTTATGAATACAATTTCATTATACAGTGAAGCTTATGTATGTTGACCACTCGCAGTTCCAAAAAACTCCGATCAACTTCCTTACCATACGCACTATGTCTGCGTATATGGTACGGTAGGTTTCCCTGCATTTATTGCTATGGCGTTACTGCAGTGCAGGCTGGTGAACTCTTCAATTACATTTTTTTAACATTTCATAACGAACCAATAATCAGGAAAAATTGTTTCCTGACTAATTAGGTCATTGCATGGCTACAACTTTTACGGATCAAAATATATAATTCCTATATATAGTAATATACTTTAATCCATGCATCAATTCATGAAAATAATTTTTGGGGAAAATGCAACCAATATTTGTAATCATTCATAAAGGGCATCTATGAAATCCTTGTATTTTTCAGCTACAATATGACGACGCATTTTCATGGTTGGACCTTAAAAGTAAACATGAAAATTGTTACGGAGATTCCTACAAAAACCAAATATTTTATGCATACAACACTTACTAAGTTCTCCAGTTGCCATTGATAAATCTTGTGGCAATATTATCCACTTTTGGATTTTTGCCGCATTCGAGATTGCAACCGTGTTCGCTCTGTCAATCCCAGACTGAATTCCAAGTCTAATAGCATCAGTGATATTTTCTAAGACATCTGTTACAGTTACTGCATGGCTGCCCCTTTCTGCCATCCATATTTTAACATCCTCTGTTAGTTTGTCAGTAACATTCCCTTCGCTATCAAGCTCGGTCTATTGAATATAAGGCCGCAAATTATGTTTGAATTTTCTATGCACATATAACTTACAGGCATCATTGAAATCATTTACCTTCAAGGTTAGAAGAACAGAAACAAATCTTCGTTTATCTGCAACAG
>JAVBJR010000941.1:0-2861 GCA_031546965.1 Dysgonomonas sp. | reverse complement strand
AGGTGTAAACCCCAGCCAGCAAGAAAAAACCACATGGCAACAGAAAACTCTCCACGATTCATGTTAACTTGAATACGAGTGGCGGGAATAATAAACACGCATGCACCTATAAGAAGCACTTGTAGTTTGTTTGTGACAATCCAACTTGGGTCGTGACAATTGGGGGCACGTCCGGGATCCTCAAGAGCGTTGATCCAAAAAGCAATTACTGTACTATCCTTTGCTATGCATTTTAGCGTTCTAATACAATTCACAATCCACGTTATTGTTTGAATTCAGGTAGAGAGGTGAAAACCAGCCATGGATTCTACTTAGTTGGATATGGCCTTCCCACTAATGCTGTTCCACGAAAGGGGTAGTGACATCGACAAATTCATCAACAAAGATAAAAGCCTGAGAGCTTTTTGTACAATATAATCCTACTTATGATGTATAGGAACAGGAGGAATAGCTGAAAAAGCCAAACATTTTAACTCGAGTTGCTAGTATAACATACAAATACGGCAGACTGTACCAGATTAAACTAAACAATCCATTCTCCCCTCGATACGTAAATCGCCTTTTCCCGGAGATGAATTGTGGGGGTCGCACACTCCCAGCTGTGCAAAAGCTGGTCAGCGGAGATTGCTGGCCATAGAAGATTGTGATGGGAGGTGTTTGACATATGAAATGGAGATGGCTGAGTGCGACAGAATAGACAATGAAATGTGGGCAATGCAGCTTGCTGCAGCAAATAGAAAGATATGTGAAGATTTGCTTAAATTACGTTTGGCGGGTGGAGGGTGATAAAACCGGTTTAAATTATGTTTTGTATTTTCAAATAAAAAAGAATTGAATGTTTTAAAATATTGTATCCATTTTTTTCAGGCTTAGTCTGCAGTGTCTTTCGTGTTTGTAAAACACCGTGAGATTCAGCATGCTGCAGGACTGTCGAGGGCAAACAATTGTTCAGCTCAGATCCGAAACCGAGGGGTTGTGAGGTCCGTTCGTCTCAGGACCGGGTCAGTGACGGGTAATTATAATTTAACCTTTTAAGGTGTTATTCTCTTGGTATTTTGTCTTACCACGTTCTCACCATTGTGGGATTGAATTATTTACGTTGTGTTTTGTTCCATAATAAATATCTGGGACTGTAATTTGCGTTTGTTAGTTTCCGGATCCCTTATTTAGATATCCAAGGAGGATCAGCGAAACTTGTGTTTCTTTCTGCCTTTTTGAGTAGGTTTCAAGCGCTATATTGATTTATATGTGAATATCCTTAGATACATCGTTTTCAGAGGATTGTAACAAAAACCTTGTTACAAACTCTTGGATGGCTTCGCGGCATGGTCATTCAGGATCTGATGATGGTTTATTCAAAACCGAAACCGGTCAAATAATAACACTTAATTGTGAGAACTTTTTGTACAATATAATCCTACAAGTTTTTGATGTAAAGGAACAGGAGGAATAGCTGAAAAAGCCAAACATTTTAACTCTGCCTACATTTACATTGGCTTACCCGGTTTACAAAAACAACCTTTTCACTTTGGCTGTTCTTGGAACAATGAGAGGAAACAACCTTGAGAAAGTCAAGGCCAAGTCCACTTTGCAGCACCCATTACAACCTGCAAAACAACGCAAGGGCATCTCAGGCTAAGATCTTGACGTTGCCTCGCTTGGCATGTACTTGTTGTCAGAGGACATCAATCCGCAATTGACAGACAAGACAATTCAAAGGCGGAAAACTGACATTTGGAACTATGTTACCCTTGGCCATCAACCAAAGCATGTGCCCGAAACAAGCCGAATAAAGACAATAGTGATCTTTATTATCTTTCATTTTCTTTTGTTCCTTTAAATACTCAGTTCTATACTGAGCGGACTATTGTCACAGTTCAGGCTTTCACAAAAAGAACCTTTTCACTTTGGCTATTCTTGGAACCATGAGAGGATCCAACATCGAGAAGATGAAGACCAAAGCCACTTTGCAGCTGATAACGCAGTCGACAAATTCATCAACATGGATAAAAGCCTCATGAGAACATTTTGTACAATCTAAACCTACTTATGGTGAGACAAGATAGAAGAGGTTCAAAGACGAACATTTTAACTCTGCCTAAACTTGCTTGGCTTTCCCCATACAAAGCTGTTTGTACGCAACATACAGCATGCGGCACATATTCTATTTTTAGGCTTTTTCAACCCACTGACTTGTTTAGTGTTCCAATAGAGTTCAAAATTCACATGTTATTGTGTTTGAATTCATGAACAGAGGTGAGAAACTAGCCGTGCATTCTACTTAGTTGGATATGGCCTTCCTACTAATGCTATTTCATGAAAGAGGCAGTGACATTGACAAACTGACTAACAATGACAAATGCAGGATGACAGCTTTCGTAAAATCTAAAGTGTTCTATTCATAACCAGTAGGTTATAAACTTTTATTAATACTCAGTTGTCGTGTTTCCTGGTGAAATGGTAAACTTTGCTGCAGCTGTGAGACAAGTAGATCATATTAATACTCAGCTCCATAGTAGCGCAGAGTATTGTAACATCCGTTACAGATGTACCGGCATAACATCCTGAAGGAAGTTGGCGAGGGCAATGCAACTTACGCTTTAGGAGATTGTTTGAGGACATTTCAAGAGTTTGATCGTTGCAAAGTGTGCAAGTAAAATTACCAACAGTCAGTACTAACCCCAAATATTAACAGATGCACTTATAAGAAGCAGGTGTACTTTGTGAAAAACACACTGTGGACGTTACAATTGGGGGCCCGTCGGGATCCTCAAAAGTGTTAGTCCAAAAAACAATTGACCTTCTATTTTTTGCAACACATTTTACACTTCCAAACAACTTACAGCATAAGAATGGATTAT
>JAVBJR010000568.1:0-2613 GCA_031546965.1 Dysgonomonas sp. | reverse complement strand
CCCTCACCGGCTCCTCCCAGTGGATTACGAGAGAGGGCATCCGCCATTTTATTGGTGGAGCCTTTACGGTACCTAACCGTGAAGTCCAGCGCCTGTAGCTGCAGCGACCAACGCGCAAGTCTACCGGCGGGTTCCTTCAACCCTTGAAGCCATCTGAGTGCTTGATGATCTGTTTCAATGGTGAAGTGAGTATATTCAATATACTGCCCGAACTTCATTATAGCCCAGACCACAGCTAGGCATTCTTGTTGGGCACCGAGTAGTTGGCCTCGGCTGGAGTAAGTCCCCGCTTGCAAAAGCAATCGGACGCTCAAGGCCATCTACTTCCTGCAGCAGCACAGCACCCAGACCCACACCGGACGCATCAGTCTGTATGATGAACTCACGGTTAAGGTCTGGGAGGGCCACCCCAGTGCAACCCAACAGAAGTTTCTTTAGTCCTTCCACTGCGAGGTGTTGGTCAGGACCCCAGGTCCACTCGCAGTTCTTCGACGTTAATTTGGACAAAGGCTTGGCCACCGACGAGAAACTCGGTGTCAGGTGACGGTAGTATCCTGTCAGTCCAAGGAACTGCTGAACTTGTTTCACATTCCTCGGAGTTGGAAACTCCACCACGGCCTTCACCTTTTCCGGATCGGGACCAAGCAAGCCTGGTGAGAGGACGTGCCCCAAGAAGTGGAACTCGTTCACACAGAGTTGTATCTTCTCGGGGTGGACAAGTCAATCCAACTTTCGCGAGACGGTCCAACACATCCCTCACGTGCCTCACGTGGTCCTCGACGGTGTCTGAGTAGATGACGATGTCGTCGAGGTACGCCATTGCCCACGTCCAGTAGGCTTCCCCTAAGACGTCGTCCATCAGGCGCTGGAAGGTGGCCGGAGCATTCCGTAGCCCGAAGGGCATCACCTTGAACTGCCACAGCCCCCGTGGGGTCTGAAAAGCAGTCTTGGCTTTGTCCTCCTCAGCCATCTCAACATGTAGGTAGCCGCGGTACAGATCCAGGGTAGTGAAGTACTTCGCCTTCCCAAGCCGGGAGAGAATCTCATTGATCCTCGGTATGGGGTACTGATCAGCGATGGTAACGCTGTTCAGTTTGTGATAGTCACCGCACAGCCTGAAGGTACCATCCTTCTTACAGGCTATCACTACGGGAGATGACCATGGGCTCTTGGACTTTTCCACCAAACCTTCCGCAATCCACTGATTAAGCTGCTCTTCCACGATCGAACGCTTAGCGTTGTTCATGGGCCGGACTGGACTTCGAACGGGTGCACTCGTCCCCGTATCAATGACATGATTTACACCTTTGGCCACTCCGGGCTTCTTCTGGAAGGTGTTGCCGTGCGCATTCAGAACGTCCAAAAGTTGTGACTGGTACGCCGACGGGCAGGCGGAGTGATCCACCCGTTCCTGCCACACATGCATACCAGCCAGCACGCATGCCATAAAGGACATCGGGGCTTCGAATGGTACGTCTACTCCAGGCCTCTGCCGAGAGGACCAAGTACCATTGGCCACATCTGGGACGATTCCTGAAATCCTCAAGAAGTCGCGTCCCAAAATGACGGCCTGCCTACAACCCCGCAGCACTACGAACGTCTGGAGACGGTAACCTCCAACCCATTGCACCTTGATGCAGGCGACACCCGCAGAGGTGGCTTGGCCAGCGGCGGTCTCCATCCGTACCGGAACAGCTGTATTAATCGTCACACCTGGCAAGGATTTGCACAGGTCGTAGTCTATGATGCAGCCAGAAGCGCCAGGATCCAGGAGTGCCTGTGCGACTTTACCGGCCAATTTTACACGCATAAGTGGGATCCTGTCGTTGGACATATCTCCGAAGAGACCACGGTATGTCCCCGACTCGGCCTCCACTGCAGGAGCCGCCCACTTAGCCCATCTTAGTTTCTTCCTCCGGCCATCGGCATGGTTGCTGCCAACGGCCGGACGTCTCAGTTTTTTGTGTTGGGGCAGTTTCAGGCAAAGTGACCCTCCTTACTGCATGTATAGCAGACTAGAGGTCCCTTCGCCTTTCCCGGGGCATCACCGCGTCGAGCTGGTGCAGCGGTGGTAGCAGCTGCCACAGTAGGCTTAGCTTCCGTTGCCGCAGGTGCGGCCGGAGCTTTGGCAGCTGTGGGCGCAGCCGGTTTATTCGCCGTTGCTGCGCCGCCACTGCCGTGCTTCTAGTTGCGGTTCCTACTTCTTCCCGCTTCCTGCTGGGCCGTTGGTCTCACCTGCTGGGCAGGAGGACTCGGCTCTGCGGGCGCGGCGGCTTTGGCCGGCGCCACCTTATTATCCCAGCCCAGACGGGGCATGAGGATGGTGTTCTTCGGTGGTGGTACTCCCTCGAATCCCTCTTCCGCCACGATGCTCTCGATGCCATTGGCGGCCTCTGCGAGCTCTGCCAAGTTCCTGCACCGGGACATGTAGATATAGGGCCGGTACGCTCGGCGCGATTGCTGCGCAACTCGTTCCACCCTAGCTCAGCCGGAGGTCTCCGGTGAAGCGCTCTGGTAGTATTCCTCGATGACCGTGAGGAAACTCAAGAGCGGCTCCTCGTCGCCCTGATAGCGTCCATCCAATTCCCGCATCATCTGGCTGCGGAAGTCTTT
>JAVBJR010000143.1:0-2549 GCA_031546965.1 Dysgonomonas sp. | reverse complement strand
GGTCCTGGACACTGAGTGGATGATGGCCCACAGTTTTATCGACGATTTTTCTTCGCCTCTAAAGTGTTCCTATTATTACGCGAAAGTGTTACCGCGCGTACAATCGATCCGTACAGGATGACACCGATGACCACCCAAAGCATGATCATGCTGTGGATCGATTCAACGTATCTGTCACCATTTTGTATAGAATTTCATCATCATGTTACTCACACAGTGTTGCTATCAACAATAAAACAAAAAAAAACAGCTATGAAAAATGCAGGGAATTTTGAAATAATAAAAAATATCAAGAAATTTACCTCAAAAATCTATAATTTCGGATAACTCTGAGAATTTGCAGAAAACAGGGGTCATTGCATTCAGGGAAACCTAGAAAATCTGGAAAACTCAGGGGAATTTACTATAATTTTGACAAAACCTGGAAAACTTAAATATTGATATATTAAATATATAATATGCAATTTAAATGTGTTTTAAATTGAAATTATTTTGAAAAATAGTTGGAATAGAACTAATTTAACCAGCATAGAATATTCTCTGGGAATTTTGCCTAAGAACTCTGTAAAACTTACTTGGAAAAGTCAGGGAAAATGGTAATCACAGATTGGTATGAACCGTATGAATCCTGCATATGGGGACTAAACATTATTTTAATAAATTACTGCAAATCCTACAAACTGTTTGAACTTCTCAACAACATTATATTCTAAATAAGCAATTAATCTTATACAACTTTAATTTCACATGAACCACTTACCCTCTGTTTGCGCTAGCTCTTTCAAAATGCTGTTTCACTTTTGTCATATTTATATATCTTAGTGTTGTTTGCAGAATAAGCACAAATTATTTAGTTTTCATAAATGCTGACAAACTGAATGTAAATTTTATAAACACTTTGGTTAAATTTTGTAATTTTTAATGAGAAATTGTGACTCGATACGTTTAACTTTACGGAAAGGAGTTCCTCAAATATTTGCGCAATGCAATATGCAGGTGAAAATACGATGTAAAGTTGGACTTTCCTGGAAGAAATAGACAGCAATGTGTTTTTATGACAGGCATTTTCACGCACACATCCCCTTTTTCCGTGGAAATGAGATCAATGCGGAAAATGGCTCCACCGACAAGAAACTGAATTGCTGTCTGTCTCTCCACATTTTGACGACAACCTTATTCACCTTTTACTTATCACTTCAACGCACAGAAAATGTTGCGCACATTTTGTTTTATAAAGACATATAGGGACCATGTGGCCAAAATATTCACTGCAGAATTTTGCACAAATAAATTCAGTGATCACTTGCGGTTCCAAAAAATTCCTGTTAACTTTAACAGGGCTTTGTGTTACTAGTATACATTACTTACACACAGACAATGACAGTCAGAATTAAAATTATACAGTAGTACAGTGCTGGGTTTATAAACGCCAATCCGGGGAAATTTCGGCATCCAACACAAAGTCAATTGGCCGATGACGTCATAATATACCCCCTATGACCAGGGCTTTATTCCTTATTTCTCTTATCATGGTGTCAAATTACAGGACAGGAAATTGTCAAATGATCAATTTTATTTTTCCAATTTCTTATACAATGGCCAACTTTTCAGGTTTAGCAGCGTGCTATAAAAAGTCTGGTGAACATTCAAGGTACGCATGTGGTCAGATTATTTAAAGAGGGTCACCCCTAAGTAAATCCTATGGGACTTTTCGTTTCCATTAAAAAAACGGTCAACTTTGTCAGGTGGTCAGCATATAAGGGTGGTCAAGTTCATAGGTTTCGCTGTATTTGTAGCAAGGCGTGAAAAAACTAAGCGTTTTGGGTACTAAGCGTAAATTATGAATTTGAGTTTTTAAAGTCCATTGCCACAAGCGCCGTGACTGCCGCATGGGCTGTGCAGTGAAAACAACCCACGAAGCTACCCCAACTTCGGTTTTTGCGTGTGAAATACTCGCGATTCTAAGTCGTAACCTGAGAAAAAACTTTTGATAGACGAAAATATAGTGCAAGACTGATTTGTATACCAAATTTCAGCTCTCTAGGATATGTAGAAGTTGTGTAAAATTGAGCTGAAAGTTACTGCAAACAAACAAACAAACACCATTCACGACAAACGTATATAAACTTAGTAAAAATATTCATATTTTCCACTAATTCTTATTTGCAGACAAATTCCACAGTTTATGTAGTAAAATGATACTTTTCATTCATAGAAATGTAAAAAAGGACCAATCGCCATTTATGAGGGTTGATGCCACTGAGGGAAACCTGCAAAGTATTTTATGCATGCTCTACTCTTCCTTAATAGTACATTTTATATACATGGAAAGTCAGTGGAGTTTAGAGCCGCAAATGTTATAATAGTGTGAAAGCTGGGAATTAAAGTTGGGGTAATCACATGAAACATCTTATTTCCTTCCGGATCACTAACAATGGTGCAATGAGAGCTAAATTGATATGTTCATTACACAACAACATGATTAGATTGGGAAGCAGGTGTCAGTTTTCTCAGTGTAGTCCAGCTTAAGGGGGAGCATTCAATAATGA
>JAVBJR010000288.1:0-4406 GCA_031546965.1 Dysgonomonas sp. | reverse complement strand
CTAGACTTTTTTCAACTATGATTGGACGCCATTTTGATGCTTGATGACGATGCTATGGAACATTACGTTATACTTGTTTCCACTATATAGTATCATGCTATTAACTACCGTAAAGTCGCGCCTATAGGCCGCGGCTTATACGCGAGGATGTTTTTTAAGGAAGCGGCTTATAGGCGAGGGCGGCCAATACACGAGGGCGGCTAATACGCGAGGATAAATTTCGAGAATACAAATAACATGAAAACATGGTGAAAAACATGTTGGTGAAGTCAGATTTCAATTATAAAATTAAAATCAAAGTTATCAGCAATCTAAGCACAATTTTGTAGCTCCGCCCCTTTATTCGTTAAAATTCGGTTTGAGTTACAAAACGTTAATGTAGTGCGATTGTTGCATGCATTGCCAACTGTTGTCCAGATGTCCAACTATACTTGCATTTCAATGAAATTGCCGTTTTCAACTTTATGTAATATGTTAATTACACCTGTCAGTTTGAAATTAATTGTTCATATACGTACTATACCATTTTTTACTTACTGCTACTTTTACCATTTTACCTGTAGGTTTGCAAACTGCCCTCTAGCATAGGCCGCGGCCTATGCGAGAGGGCGGCTTATATGCGAGGACAAACGTTTCGAAAGGGTGAAAGTGCGGCTATCGGTGAGGGCGGCCTATATGCGAGGGCGGCCTATAGGCGCGACTTTACGGTAATAGTATAATCAAATTATAATCTTGATTTACAGCATCATAAACAATTATACTGATCTATATAGAGTTTTTGCCAAATAAATATGTTTAATAAATGTAGAATGTGGAATAATAAATGTGGAATGTACTGATCAGCACGTAATAAAATTAGCTTTTCTTTAACAATTATTTTTACAGTAAATTTACAAATAATTAACTTTCAAATATGCGCATTTGAATACAATACAATTTACTTTACTTCGACGAAACAATAAATTGTTTTATAAATGCATGAAAGCACTTTAAAGTAAAGCATGTACAGTGAAACTTGTATGTTGACCAGGTTATAGGAAAATCCGGTCAACTTTTACAGGTGGTCAACATACTTTAAAATGCATAGAAAATATGTAAATGTAATGCACTGTACTACTTACAGGGTGTCTACTAAACTTTAATTTCAAAATTCCAGTATATTTCCAGTATTTTCAAGGATATTTTAAATAACTTATTTCCAGGACACAAAATGCATAAAGTGAAAGATAGTTTCATAACAAACCACATTAACTCCTTAAAAACTGATGAATAAGTGTAATGAACCATCTGATTTCAAAAGTCTAATGCTTAATTGGTATTTTGTTCCAAGCAAATTAGAAGAGGAACACAGAAATCAATAAACAAAATTATGTAAAGTGTCAAACATTATACATTTTCCAGGATTAAGAACAAATTCCAGTATATTTCCAGGATTTCAAGGACAACAAAAAATTTCCAGAATAATTCCAGTATTTCAAGGATTTCCAGTATCAGTAGACAGGGTAGTGTGCAATACTTTCACACAGACCGAATTAAAATTATACAGTAGTACAGTGCTGGGTTAATATTTGCGCCAATCCAGGGAAATTTTGGCAGCCAACATGAAGCCAATTGGCTGATGACGTCACAACATATACTAATATATGTGACCAGGAATTGCAAATAAATTATTGCCTATGTAATTCCTATGGGACTTGGCATTTCCATGAAAAACGGTCAACTTTGCCAGGTGGTCAACATGTAAGATTGGTCAAGTTCACAGGTTTCATTGTATTTTGCTTTTAACAATTAATTTTTAAATTTATAAGATTCGAACATTTTAAATTCTGTCCAGACTTAATTCACAAATTTCAGGGGTTTTTATTAGTTTTTATTACCGATTCGAGCGCATTTCCAGAATATTCCTAGTATCCTGCAAAAAATATGAGTAGTTATAATATATTTATTTAAAATAAAAGACAATTTATAAAACATACCCTTCTTTATTTTTATCCAACATACGTGGAGCAATGGACCGTACGTAGGCACACGTACAAATTAGTAATAAAACAACCGTCAATAAGCTTTGGAAATTGAACAGTGCCGACTGCAAACAACAACACAACTTATATTTCCTGTAATTGATTGTAAAAACAGCCTAGAATAACTCTTACCATCGTTCTAATCCATAAACCACTGCCAGCATTCACATCAGTTTCACAGATTGAAGTACAACTACGTGGTCAGCTGCTAGCCGAAGCGTCGTCAATTTCCTACCCTCCACCCCTGTGTGAAAGCAATGGAACTTTCCGAAATCCTGGTACTCGATCAACCGAACAATACTTTCAAATTTAGGGAAAATTATGAAGAAAATGCACAACCTTTTGAAATTTGAATACATATATTATTTAATGTCGTCATTTAAAATTTGCAACAAACCAAAAACTAATTTAAGTCATATACGATACATAAGTTAACAAAATGGCTCAATTTTGGCTCATTGGGCTCTTTTCTTTGTTTGTAAGCATGCATGTAGCTATAGTGCGTCTCAACTCAAGTTTGCAGTAATTCTCTCTTGTTTTCTTGCTTTTTGGGGCAAATCCTTACACCAAAAATAATTCCACTATAGAAAGTTCATGGAATATACTTAATAAAGTTAATTGACAATAATGTTTTCAAAATTCGACCTACATGTTATGTGAAATTAATTCTTCGCAATCGTTGACATGTGCAATCTTGAGTTGAGACGCACTATAGCTTACAAACTAATTTAAAATACTGCATGCAGCTAGTTTAATTGTTTCATAAACTTTTTGCACATCTTTATGAATGAAAAGTGCAGTTTATAATGGAACAAACTGCAGTATCTTTTGTAAGGGTTCTTTAATTATCTAGATATAAAAGAGCCGAAACAGATAAGAGCCAAAACAGTCAACATATATCGATAGTTGTTGTGTGAGGTGGTGATTAGCACCTCAATCAACAGTTGAAATATGATTAAATATGTGACTCCATTGAACTTGTGATCGAATTTTAATGTGAACTTTATGAGAAATGATACAGAATGGAATGCTGGCGCAAGGAGTTATATATGTTACCGTCATTCTGTCAAAATCCGCCGTTTGCCGAATGACGTCACAACGCGGTAATCGTTCGTTCCGAGGGTTCTGCTGTCGCGTGAGAAAACCTAACCTAACCTAATTTAAACTAATTAAGTAAACAATCCTAAGTTTCGAAGAGTTTGCTGTCACGTGGGAAAACCTAACCTAACCTAATTTAAACTAACTAAACATATCTCAGTCCCGCAAACAATTGGAGGAGGCGGAGAATATCGTAGTACGTGCGCGGTACGCGTTGTGACGTCATAAAACGCCGATTCGGCAAACGGCATGTCTTTGCAGAATGACGGTAACATTTATGTTTATCCCAAGGTTTATCGAAAATCGCACCATAAAATGCCCATCGCGCGTAAACTAAGCGTTTATTCGAAAAATTACCGTGAACATAAATTGTTCCGAAGCTCGTAATACATCTTAAAATACATTTCAGCTATTTTTAGAAAATTAAGTTTAGGTATTTTACCCAGTTTTGTCGTAACTCGTAATAAGTAACTCGTATAAGTGACGTTTGCAAACACGTACCCAGCCACGACTCGACATATCACGTTTATTTCTCAAGTAAACCACAACAAATGATGTGGTTCCCATTAAGAATTGCCTCTCCTTCCTGTAGGCAACGTGTTTTATCGCCTACCCATTACAAAATTTGAACTAATCCGACGCGTTTTACATAATCGCAGCGCCACCTAGATTCCACTTTCCTCGCCAATAGTAGCATTACTAAATATAACTAATTTTAAAAATAAATGCTACTTAAAGGTGAACTGACAGGGTTTTGTAAAACCCCATGATATTCGGACCGTAGAAAGAATGATTAAAATTAAAACTATGAGTTCATTTCTTTTCTTTTTTAAAAATTTATTAAAAGTGTTTTAACAGATTGAAGTTTGTGTGTTTTTGGGCCTGTGCACAGAGGCTAGGAGGGGAAAACTTCGAGTATGGAGAGTTTGTTCTAGCATATGAAGTGGGGAAGCCACCTGTACATAGCCAATAGGCATTTAGCAAGTTTTGGTGCAAGTGGCATGCCATACGCACTGTCCCGGATGTAAATTTTGACATTTTGAGGAATTTTGAGGACCTATTTTAGGGTAAACTTGCGAATTTTTATTTAAAAAACGAATAGGTGGAAAAATTAGAAAAAAATGGACATATGCAAATACCTGTTGTTCATGCATAGAAAAGTTTTCAGAGAAATCGGTTGCAAGAAATTTACCCTGTCAGTTCACCTTTAAATGCTACTTAGAATCAATTTTTGAAATATTTAAGATTATATGGTTGAAGTCAAAATCTTTTCAGTCAATATCTTTT
>JAVBJR010000921.1:0-3972 GCA_031546965.1 Dysgonomonas sp. | reverse complement strand
GGTTTTTGATGCAAAACCGCGCTGATTTTTCAAAATCGCCCTATGTTTTGCATGCTATTAGTGAGGGAGAAGCATACCTCTCCCACAATGCACTGCGCCAAGCTGCGCATGCGCAGATAATTGATGAAGTCCCCTATTGTGCCATGGTCCATTTTTTGTATTACATTTCCAATGACTTTAAAGGACAGTGAGGACCAAAATAAATTAGACATCTTAGGTACCGGAGAGCGTTTTATAAATACCAAAAATATATTTATTTAGATTCTCCCTCGAAGTTAACTAAATGTTCCCTCACCCCATTTAAAGACTGTTGCCATCGATTGTAACAATGTAAATGTAGGTTATGAAGGCTATATAAACAGTAAATGCACAGGAAGAGAAATTGAAGGATTGCATGATCAGGCCCGTAGCCAGCTGAACACAGTGGGGGGTCGGATTCATAGAAATGATGGACCTGGCAATAACTTAAAGGTGAACTGACAGTAAATTTCTCGCAACCGATTTCTCTGAAAAATTTCCTACGCATGAACAACATGTATTTGCATATGTCCAATTTTTTTCTAATTTTTCAACTGATTCGCTTTTTTAATACAAAGTCGAAAATTTACTCTAAAATACGTCCTCAAAAGTCCTCGCACCTTCAAAATTTACATCCGGGATAGTGCGTATGGCAAGCCAATTGAGCCAAAACGTGCTAAATGGCTATTGGCTATATACACGTGGCTTTCCCACAGCATATGCTGGAACAAACTCTCCATACCATAATTTTTCCCCTCTTAGCCTCTCTGCACAGGTTCAAAAACACACTAACTTCAATCTGTTAAATGCTTTTCGTAAATTTTTAAAAAAGAAATGAACTCATAGTTTTAATTTTAATCATTCTTTCTATTCAGTCCGAATATCATGGGGTGTTACAAAACCCTGCCGTTCACCTTTAATAATTAAACCTTAAATGGCTTATGTCAAGACCATTAAAATCAGATATAAAATTAAAATCATAAGTTATTCCATTTTTAAAAGTTAAGTACATACCTATATATTACCTGATTAAGATATTAAAAATGAAATATGTGTTCGTTATAATCAAATTCACGTTAGGGAGATTAGTTAATTCACGAGATATGTTTATAATATTTCTGTGCAATTCTCATTGGCTGCAGCACCAACCCGCCTCTCTGTAATAGGCGAATCACACTTATATAGTGCGTCGCAAGTCAAGGTAGTAGTTTGTCCTGCTTGTCGCTCCCCTTAGCATGAAAGTAGACTCACTAAAATGCACGTGTTCTTCGGTTTAGCGTCGGCGAGTCTACTTTCACTCTAAGGGGAAGGGAACATCGCCGCAACAAAGAAACAAGCAGGCCATAACTACTACCTTGACTTGCGACGCACTATAGCACGCATCTATGGGCGAGCGCCCCTCTCGAGGTGGACTCCGCTAATTAGCAATGCTATAGAACTTTCTAGTTTTGGTTTCATGGACGCCACCATCTTGCAAATACGTCACGAAAACGTCACTTTTTCAGCCATTACACTCGGCTCAGGAGACTGATTGGTTCAAAACCTGCTGTCCGCCATTACGTTCGGTTATGTGAAGCTTGAATCACCAATCAGCGACAACTAGTTATAGCACCCTATGTAGCGAACTTTTGTCCCTAAAAGGGTCTATAAAATGTGTGAAGCGAGCCTCAGCAAGCCAGTCGGCTGATCAGCTACGGTACAAGAAAGACCACACCTGAGTCTCTTGTACAGCCTACAGCCTTCAAAACCCTGAACATATAGGTTCTATAGGTCCTTTTACCACCATCAGTGTGGCTGTGGTTTATTTGTACATTTCGCAGCATTGTTAGCGAGCCCTTTGTGCATTGACAAGGGTCATTCAAGGGTCATTCAATTTGTTATGATTGTTGGATACCCGACATGCGTACAGTCGGTCCACAATTTAGTTGAGACGAAAAGATCCGCCTTCTTTAGAACGTGCTTTTTGGAATAAACACTGATTGGACTGATTGGTTTGTGTGTGTGGCCTGTGTGGCCAATCAGATTAGGAAGCAGAAACCTTTCGCCACAAATGGCTTGGTTCGTTGACCTTGGCTTTTATGCCCGCAGGCGTCTGTGGCGAACCAATCAGTTTTTATTCCAAAAAGCACGTTCTAAAGAAGGCGGACCTTTTCGTCTCAACTAAATTGTAGACCGACTGTAGTGATCGATATATTGATTACAATAATGCATGTACAGTCAAACCTTGGTAACTCGAACCACCAAGGGAAACTTAAAAAATTCGAGCTATCGAAAATGCGAGTTATAATAATCAATAAAAATGGTCACACTGACAAATCTTTAAAATCCTGGCTGCAGGTATTGTGCTTTTATTTCAGATTAAGCATCTTTTACAGAAATTGCAATTACTGTAATAAAAGCACAATACCTGCAGCCAGGATTTTAAAGATTTGTCAGTGTGACCATTTTTCTTGATTTTTCTTGATTTTTCACTGATGACTGATTTTGTGAAACCATGGACTTTAATTGATGGTGGCGGGGGTTAGGGGATTAACTATCTCTTGAGATATCTGTACTGTTGCACTCAGCTAATATTTTTTGTTCAAAACTCACACTCACACAATTAAGATCGGTAGCATGAAAGTAACAGGAATCCCGTTTACATATTATTTTTTGAAAGTTATTCACCTAAATATGAATTAATTCATGAAAGCTAGATTAGGGCTATTTCCTTGCGTTAGAGGCAAGTAGCTCCCCCCCCCCATAGTACGAGATGTAAATACTCATTAAAAAAATTAGCATTTTTAAGGGACGAATAATAAAAATACAATAAATAAATTGGGAACTTTTCAATTTCTAATCACACATTTATAAATATTAAATTATCCCATTGCCATATTTATAATACTGTACTATCCATCCACTGTGGCTCTGAAGCCTGGGGCATACGGCCTGTTCACCCCACCTGTTGGAATAATTCCTATTGTATATCAATTATAGGCACAATGGAACTATTCAGGACTATATGTAGGGGGAACTAGCCACATGGAGAGCCACAGGTACAGTAGTAACAAAGTACACTGAAACATGTCTAAGAGGACCACTAGCAGGACCAGGGAAAAGTGGTCCTAAACTGGGGGCCCTTTACCGCAGGCACTGCACGAGCACAGGTGTACTCAAATGCATGGACCCTCTGTTTTTACTTGATGAATGCGAAAGGGGTGTGTGATTGAAAATGCGAAGTGGTACCCATACCAAATTTCCTGAAAATATACATCAACATCAGGAATTTTGGTCGGACTTTTGAAAAAAAATATGCCCCATTTGGAAGGTTTTCAGCAATTTGGTCCTTGGTCACGTTTGGCAGGTGGTCCTCTTACGATGTTAAATCGGTCCTAAGAAGCAGGCGGTCCCTTAATACGAGTGATCCCTCATCAGACAAGTTTCACTGTATCACATGTTTTGGGCATTTATTGCCAGAGTTGCAGAATTCTGAATAAATTAGGATTTCGCGAATCCGAGCCACAAAATTTTATAATTTTATTTATAGCCAATAGCCATTGCCTGGCTAATTGAAATTATATAATATATAAGAATGTATAAGAATGTATAAGAATGTATAAGAAAGTATATAAGATGTAACTTTAGTTTGCGATTTAGAAAATGTCAACATAAATCCAATCTGACAGTTAGTTTATGTGTTATCGATTTTTAATTGCGTTATTGGAAAAATGTTAATGTCTTAAAAGGCTCGTCTTGGATTTCATTGAAAAAATACAAGACAATTTAAAGGCAAACAACATGCAACAATATTAAGGCGGAAGGAGGCTGTGCGCACGCTTTCCTGCCATACCCTGCGGCCTCCACTGTAGTGGTAACTTTAAAAATTAGCCATGCCCAGCAAACATTGACAACAAACCCAGAAAAATTACAGTTAATAGATTGACGTATTATGTACACATTAAAAAATATATC
>JAVBJR010000934.1:0-2917 GCA_031546965.1 Dysgonomonas sp. | reverse complement strand
TTTGACATGTCTAAAGTCGCGTTTAAGTTAAATTACGATCGCTTGAACACTTTCTGAGTTATGAATGAAAATACGTTTTTGGTATGCAAAAGTGAATTCCAAAATCTTCACTTTGCGCCTAATATTTTCGGAAAAACTTATAGCTAAAATAATTCATTACGTACATATTAAAGACTGATCTGTTGGCTGTAAATTAAGCCGTAGTACGCATTTCTACCCTTCCTGAAACGGGAGTTATCGGCTTCGACGCGAAAAATGACAATGAAGGGCATTATGGACCGCTACCGAGCGCAACTCCCGTTCGCAACGTATCCGCGCGCGGAACCGCAACCGCTCCGCTCGAATAACTACTTTGTCGTAACTAAAAAACGGCTAGAAAACGGCGTTTTTCAGCCGTTATACCGCCGATCCGGTAAAAATAAATGGATCCTAGCATTTGGTGATTTTTATCTTTGTATAATTTTTTCATTTTTATTTATTTCTTTTCGTTTTTTTATTTTTTACGGAAAATTTTGATTGATTCAATCATGGCATCGACTTGTCCAAGTTGAAGTTTTTGGGTGGTCCGTTTCGACTATCGTAATTTTACATTTTTAACATATTTCAGGGTTTAATTTTTATGTACGAGGGTTTGCCATATAATTACCTATTGATACGCTCCAAATGTGCGATTTGTATATGACGTATTTATTAATTTTGGCTAGAATTTTAGAATGGTCCGTTACACCCATAGGTAGGGGCGTTTTGGGCCATTTTTCATTTTGGTTTCAATAATTTTTCCTGGGCGTAATAATGATCGCAAGCAAATACGAAAAATATACAAACGAACTACGATGTATAGCAGATAATGGCCATATGCGCAATTTTCTTCAAACGCTTTAGTTTTTCTAAAATAAATTGTGACGCAAAAAATGGTCCATTCATCCCCGGTCTCCCCTATGCCATCATTATGTTGGTTAGTTAATTTGCAAAACTTGATGAGAATCTACATGTATATGTATACCAACACTCTATAAAATGATTTTACACCCTCAGATGAATACTGTGTGCTGCAGTGAAGTGACACCTCTTTTATTTTCATACATACCATGCATGGTACAAGTCTTATAACCCTTAGTAAACCATGAGTCACTTCACTGTAGCGCGCAGCATTCATCATTTCAAAATTTTAAACCTCTCCACGGTTTATAAATGCACCAATCTTTCCAAAAGTAATTTGTATTTACTAAATTAAATGTTCTCTTCAAGCGCCTAATTCAAAATTGTGCCCTATCTTGCAAGGTTGAAAAGTTGGAACACGGGTGACCTTGAAACAACAGTCAAGGTTTGATAATTTTGCCACCATTTGAAAGGGCACATATGACTTCCTATTTGTCCGCATTATTACTTTTTTGATGCAAGTCATGTGTAAAAAGCTATTAACGAAAGATGCAGACTTTTTATCCACCCTGTATAATTTCATGGGACTGTTATATATTGTTATATGGAATGTTAAAACACGTTGTTGTATACAGTATATAGTCTTTAAATTGCTATCTAACATTGATATTTTGGAAGAATCAGCCGCACGTATTGGCAATTGGATCGTAAGTAGCCATTTTTGTTTCCCCGCATCGAAACAAAAGTCGGCCATATTCTGATAAAGACCGATAACAATGGACAATAAAAAAATATATCGGTATGTGTATACTTATATTGATCGCGGGAAGCTCCCCCTCTATATACAGTGTATTGGTTCAATTTGGGGGTTGGGCTAGGGCATGGGGTGGCATGGTAGGGGCCAATGCAGGCAGGGCCAATGTAATCAGCTGTCAGAGTTGCGTGTGTCTCCCAGGAACTGAGAAGCGACGAGTTTGTGTCCTGAAGGATTGCACCAATCCTCGTCATTAGTTACCGATGACAGTCCCCGGAAGCTCTTTATAATACGGAGAAGCTGCACTTCCGGTCACACCAGATCCTCCTAATAATAGCGGCCAAGTCGTGTCACGTGGACCTAACGATAATAATAAGCTAGGCAGCAAATGGCTGTGATTGTATCCCAATCAATGCTGTCTTAGATACAGACCTACTGTGTATAAGTATATATAGAGGCCCATGTGCATGAATTAATGAGGGAAGTCCGTTGAGAGCGGCTATTAATTGTGCAGACATGGCGAGGTATGCGCATATCAGCAACCTGCCATTCCGATAATGATCATTAACGGATTCCAGGCCTCTCATTATTTCGCAAGCACGCTGATAGCGACCACTGTAATTTCTCGCTCACGTGACTCGATCACCGAATCGATACCAACAGCAAATCCCTCTTTGTCTCTCTCCTTGTTGACCACTGAGCCTATACCTATCGTAACTGGTGCAAACTTGCGTGATTCTTCCAACTGTGTCAACAATCCAAACCCTTTTGTAATGCAGGCCAAAATGACGTACCTTAAATTACATATACAGTCAAACCGGTTTTAAGGACCACTCGTATTAAGGGATCACCTGCTTCTTAGGACCGATTTTGCTCGGTCCCGTGGAGCTCCATAGGATTTAACGTGCCAAACACGACCAATGATCAAGATTTTGGAGGTCCTAATTGCTGAATACCTGTCAAATGGGACACTTTTTTCAAAAGTCAGACCAAAATTCCTGAGGTTTATGCAAATTTTGGGGAAATTTGGCACAGGTATCGATCACCTCACAATTCCAATCACACACCCATCACAACCTTCAAAAGTAAAAACAGATATGGTCCATGTATTTTAAATTATAGTACACCTGATAATGAAAAACATGTAAGGCTGTGCTGTATAAAATTGGTTTTATTTTTCGTACAGTACCTGTGTTAAGGTACCCCCTGTGAGTTAGGACCACTTTTCCCTAGTCCCGCCAGTGGTCCGTTTAAACAGGTTTCACTGTATTAATTAAACCTAAA
>JAVBJR010000621.1:0-3125 GCA_031546965.1 Dysgonomonas sp. | reverse complement strand
TATATGAAGCTACTTATTCAATTTAGAACCATGTTTTGTGCATGGATGCTGGGAAATAACAAGTATGTATGCATAATCAGTATAATGATGTGTTTACTAGTAAAAGGAAAATAATGTCACTTCAAAGTAAAATCCTGACTGTAAAAGGGGGGAAAAAAGCTATAAAAAGGGCTGAAAAGTGCTCAATTTGAAGAGGGTCTTAAAGGTGAAACTTTTGATGTCAGTTGTCAGGCAGGCATGTTTTTTATTCTTCCCTATACAAATATTGTAGGGCATCACCAGTAGGTACCTGTATGCTCTTTCTAAAGATAAAAACAACCTTTTCATCATGCGTTGAGGGCGTGGCTTCAATCATTGTTCTTATAATATACTAAATTGCCGAAATAGGAAATGGGCGTGGTGCAAAAAAGAAATGATTGATATTGCTATACAGTTACAGTAACTTCTTATGCTGGGAAACTTGTTCCTATCCTGTACAATTTTTATATTTTTTCGTACTTTCCTCATGATTGAAATTATAAATTAATGTATTATTACAGATTCATATTTTAACCTTTGATAAGTTTTTACAAATGTGGTCATATGTAATTTAGGTCATGTAAGTTTATACAAAGAAGATATGAAGGAAGTAAGGAATTAGAACTATAAGAAGTTAAACAGAACTAAGGAATTAGAACTAAGAAGTTAAACAGAACTAAGGAATTAGAACTAAGAAGTTAAACAGAACTAAGGAATTAGAACTAAGAAGTTAAACAAAACTAAGGAATTAGAACTAAGAAGTTAAACAAAACTAAGGAATTAGAACTAAGAAGTTAAACAGAACTAAGAAGTTTAACAGAACTAAGAAGTTAAACAGAACTAAGAAGTTTAACAGAACTAAGGAATTGGAACTAAGAAGTTAAACAGAACTAAGGAATTAGAACTAAGAAGTTAAACAGAACTAAGGAATTAGAACTAAGAAGTTTAACAGAACTAAGAAGTTTAACAGAACTAAGAAGTTTAACAGAACTAAGAAGTTTAACAGAACTAAGAAGTTTAACAGAACTAAGAAGTTTAACAGAACTAAGAAGTTCAACAGAACTAAGAAGTTTAACAGAACCAAGAAGTTTAACAGGAATAAGAAGTTTAACAGGAATAAGAAGTTTAACAGAAGTAAGAAGTTTAACAGAACTAAGAAGTTCAACAGAACTAAGAAGTTTAACAGAAAAAAGAAGTTAAATAGAACTAAGGAGATTTGGAGCACTACTTAATTTTCATAGTTTGCGTTGTTTTTCATGTCTGGCATTACACCAAGTTATTTGGAGTTGAAGGAGGATTTTTGACCAACTGGTGCTTGAAACTGGTCCCAGTTGGTTGGAACAAACGATGTCCATGTTTTCTGTTCACTCCTGGAACCGTTTTTAGTTGAACAGAAATAGGCCTTGTGTCCTCAGAGTGTCGTTTCATGTTACGACTGCGATGAAATTACTGCTTCTGGAAGCCGTAATGCACAGCTTGGGCATCGATAAAGTGCTCTTAATGATGTCTTTATACTTGAAGGGAGGATTTGTTGAGAGACTAGAAAAAAGTAAAACACATCGATAACGGCCATCTATTGGACAGTTTATAGTTATTTTTCGTTCTGGAATCACGGTATATACGTTTACGCGGCACATCATTTATTTGGGGATCTTCTGCTCAGGGGTAAGTCACTCCAGGTGTATAGCTTACTGTTGAGATTTTAGTGATTTCTAGAGTGAAATAAAGTAGGAGAAAATAGAATAGTTGTTTGATTCGTGCAATGTCAATATAGTTGCACGGAGTACTCAATTACGGTTCGCATGATAAATGAAGGTCTCGCGTGAGACTTTGGGCAAAACAGTTTTCTTTTCTAGAAAGCACTTCTCTTGGTTGGTTTATTAGGTAATTGCGAGATCATTATTACGAAAAAGATGGGGTTTAGCTTGCTGAACTGTTATAAGGAGACTTTGGTGGGATAAAAGCAAACCGAGCGTTTGTGCGATAGAAAAACGGTATATCTGCGATACTCGATCATGCTCGGAATTCAGAATAAAGAAATGAATGTAATGCTTGCAGAATACTTAGATAAGCTTATGGTAAGGAGCTGGTGACATTAAAGCAGCCATTTGCAAAAATTGTGGCAAAAATTGTGGAATAATGACTTTACGTCTGATTATGTTGCGGTCAACATGAATATTTATGAAAACAGGGAAAATCATTTAACTTTTCATTCTTTTCAGTGATATTGCTTGAGTCCCTCTTAAGATATTTATGATAGTTCAGAAGGTCTTGAAGTACAGTGAAACCTGTGTATGTTGACCACTCACTGAACCTTCAAAAAGTACTGTCGGCTTTAACTGGTGGTCAAAATATTTAAAAATGCATAGGAAATAAATGTAGGGTATTGTATTACTATAATGTAACATATACACATACTCCATATATTTTGTTTTTGAAAAGTTACTATATTTCAGTATTTTTTAATGAAAAATATAATCATAAAAGTATACTGTACATAATATGGTACATTAAATTTAAAATATGTATTGTTATATTAATTAGAAGCTTGGCCAACTCTACAAAAAAAAACAATAAACACAAGAACACTTAACAATGTAATTATTAAACGTTGACTTTAAAGGACATTAAACGATAGTAATGTATTAATATAGTATACAGTGGTCAATTTATTAAATTAAACACATTATATAAAGGTATGTCATCATACTATAAAATATGGTTAACATTAAAGTTACACAGGTGGTCAGGTTACAGAGGGTAATCCTTATGTAAAACCTTTGGGACTTTTAAGTTGGGTACATAAAACAGCTGTTAACTATATGTCATGTGGTCAACATGTAAAGGTGGTCAACTTAGATTTAATTGTAATGGAAAAGCTGTGATAACGGCGAATTTTGTACGCGAGTGGATCTATAAATCTTGATTTACCTTTGCTTATGAATGGATGGTGTTTTTGATTTATTTGTAGATGTTTAGACGGTGTGTTAGCCTTTGTGGGGAGACGTAGTAACAGTGCCTTCGTTCAGCATGACTGAGGTCCTGGACAACCTGACCACCGAGGGGAGTGACAGTGACGAGATCCGCAAACTCTTCCCAAAATGCAA
>JAVBJR010000341.1:0-4510 GCA_031546965.1 Dysgonomonas sp. | reverse complement strand
TCATGACACGTGACATGAGGCAACATTATGGCCTCCAAAATAATGCTAGGGCTTCACAGTCATCTGTGTTGACTTTGCCTAGATTGGCATTAGCTTTCCCAAGAATCACATGCGATTATGCAGTGATGAGACTTTCAAGCCCTATCAGATATGAGGGCCCAAACCAGTTGGGAGTGGCGGCTTTTGCGTCGTTGATTCCTAAGACAACACTTGGCCAATTGCAAATAACACGACTAATTCAAGCTCATGCCTACTGCATGTATTTGCTTTCCGAAGCAATTAGCGTGGCTTTTAGATATAAAGGAATCCCTGAACGCAAGACTGAGGTGATGAACTATGTCACTCTAGGTCACATCTCGCGCCACGTACCTGAAGTGGCCAGACTGAAGGCCATAGAGGATTATAAGTTCATAGGGGAAGATAAGGAAGTGATTGCCAGCATTCTCGCTTTGGCGACCCTATGGCAAAACTTGGTCTAGGTGACCTTTTGGGGGTGGGGCAGTAATGCGTCTCATGATAAGATGTAGAAGATTTCTTTTATTGGGGGGTTCTAAATTGGGGAAATTTACAGTTATATTGTTTTACTGAATTATGCGTAATAAATAGTAATTGTTTTTTATTTAGTTGTTAAGTGATCAACAAGTTGTTCGGTGGGATGAACTCGGATATAACATTTCACTTTTATTGTGAAGAATACCAAAATTATTTAGGCAAATTCTCAGGAAAGTTCAGCCGGCAAAAACAATTGCAGTGTGATGCATGATGGCAGAGCAAGGAAAACCAATATAGTCGGCAAAGGACACCAACTAAGAGCGAGGTGTAAATTTGGGCAAAACCTTTAATTGTTAGTATCAGTGGAGATCCAGTGGCTTAGTGCCGGGATTTGTTGTGATTGAAGCAATAAATTGACACCTTTTACCCGTGATTTGAGTCGAGCGTGATTCAGTGCTATAGCATCTGACGGCTAAGGACGCTATAAGTGGACAGTGCACAAATTGTCATAATTTTATAAACTTGTGTTGTAACGACCCGAGGTCTTACCTCCCACGCCCACCCCCCGAAAACCTCGTTTGAGGATGCGTTATTTGGTGCCACTTGCAGTATTTTCGTCGGTTGCTTAGCAACCCCCCACCTGTCACGTGGGTCATAAAAAACGGCGTTGTTAACGTCCGTGTGAACAGAAAAAACGCGATTCCGGCCAGCCAATTATTTGGCATGGCAACGGCTTTGGCGATTTCTGTAGGCCACAAATTCAACCAATCAGTAATAATTTGTGGCCTCAGTAAAACTTGAGTGCTTTCGAGACTCGAGTTCGTTCCTAGTCTTACCTCCTGAAGTGAGGATATGTGACCAAATGGTCATGTCGTTAAATGCAGAATTTCACAATTCCCGGAAGCCCGCACATATTGTATGTACTTATTTCAGAAACCAAAGTGCAGTGGAAAATGTGAAAAGGGGTGGAGCTAGATGCGAGAAATCTGATGCCCTTTGCTACGATTGGCATAAAAAGTTGCGATCAACAACCTCGGTGCCAAGCAAGGTCTTTTCTACCTGTCATCAGGGACAGTGTCTTCGTATGCGGCATTTGCAACTACCTACTAGCACGACACAACGCAACGCGCGCACTCTATAACTTCAGAAAGTGGTGCACCAGTTACAGTTTAGTCCCTGATAAAGCCTTTGCCCTCGCCGGAAATGCCCGAGGGAGTTTGCGTGCCTCAAACCAGACATGGGATGGGCTTAAGTGAGAATAACCAATTATATGCACTTATCAGAAGCTATACAACGGCTTGCAGCACAAAAATACCAAATTTTCGTCCAGAAGGGCACGAAAGCATGGATGGCGAGCAAGCCAGACCCAACCAAAGCCAACATTTCTTCAATTTATCGTGGTGGACTGATTTACACATCTGCGACAAGTTATTTCACCTCTTCAGGATGATCCATCATGTGACGGTGTAACGACCCGAGGTCTTACCTCCCACGCCAACCCCCAAAAACGTAGTTAAGGAAGCGTTATTTGGTGCCACTTTGAAATATTTCCTTCGGTTGCCTAGCAACCCCCTTCGCTCACGTGAAAAAACGTGAAGCTTAAAAAATGACGTTGCTAACATCTATAAAAAGTGCAACTCCGGCCGGCCAATGAATTGGCATGGCAACGGGTTTGGCAATTTCAGTTGGCCACAAATTTGACCAATCGTGGTAATTTGTGGCTACCGTAAATATCGAGTGCTCTCGAGACTCCAGTTGGTTCTTCAATATTACCTCTTAAAGTGAGGTTAGTTCTTCAATCCTACCTCTTGAAGTGAGGTTTATCTCTTGGTGGGTTCTTTCCTTGGCTCCCTTTATGGCGAAGCGAGGAGAACCCATCTAACAGGCAAAGGGCACCAACTAATCGCCAGTTCGAAATTGGGCGAGTTAATTAGTTAGCACGTTTTGGAGAACCAGCAGCCTAGTGCCAGGAGTTTATTGCATTCAAAGTAATAAATTGGCACCTATTTACCGAATCCGAGTCAAGTGTGATTCTGCTATAGCTGTCCGAAGGCTAAGGACACTACAACTTTGAACATGACAGGCATGGAAATTTTGTTAGAGTTTTTGAATATGGAATCTTATGGCATGTGCGCCTAACTCTAGCTAGCTTTATTGCACCAACTTATAGGAAGGCAGTAATTATTTGCATTTTAAATGATATTTAACCACATTATCACATGCAGCAAAAAGCTTCATGTGTTTTTATACTACTTACGCATGTTGGTATAATTCAAGGAATGGGAAGCAAGTGTCATGTGCCGGGATTTATTTGCACCTGTGGCAATAAATCAGCACCAGTTTACCCATGTTCGAGTCAAGTAATTCGAGTGGCTATAATGACTGAAGGCTAAGGTCACTATAAACTTCAGTTTGTATATTTAGTTTTGAAGCGGTGTTTGGCAACATTTGCATGTGAACTTCAATAATTTTGTAGATAAAGATTGAAATCAATAAAGAAATGTTTAATGAAAAATTACAAATATAAAAAACCCTATATTTCAGTGATTTTCAAAAGCATTTACGGAAAGCAGCTTTATTATATTTTCCTACATTACTGAATTAATCCTGTTCCCTTATATTCTGAACGCAAATTTCAATGTAATAATGATGTAGTTATTCAACACAATCTTACAGCAAGTCGGTAAATTTTTTTATTTGACAACATTAAGACGCCAAAATTACAATTTGCAGGCGTTAAACAAAATGGAAAATCATACATGCCATTCAACGAGTTTTACATGTTTTGCAGAACATATTTAGGTTTAATAACTTTAACCGATTTTTGCCAAGACAACACTTGAACCATAAATGAGTAGCAAAAATATTTGGTATTATCAAGTTGCTGGACATTGACAATGAAGCTTCCATGCAGAGGTGAAATGTCGTTTATTTTAGATTGAATATTCAACAATATTTTGGTGGAAATAAAAACGCACTTAACTATGTCAAAACTAGTGAATATTACGCAACGTAAGTAGTTACCCAACCAGTCTCAGAGTGGAACTTGCTCGCTATCCGCCGTGCCCTACGGGATATATCCATCACATGATTGTTACATCACACACCATCACACACCTCCATCCCATATCACCATGAACCATCATAAAACCATCATGTGATGGATATTTCCTGTAGGGTGGCCTTCCCATTTAAAGTCAAAACTTTCTATTCTAGGATGTTTACTCCTAAATTTGACTGGTTTAGTCACTAAAATCATATACAGTCAAACCTCGTTAATTTGTCGCCGGTGGGACTAAAAATTTCAGACTAATTATGCGGAGTGATGATTTAAGCGGAGTGTTTAACATGCAAGTCTTTGAAGATTGGACTTTAAACTTTGACGACTTATCCAGGTGTGACGAATTATCCAGGTGTCTAATTAACGAGGTTTGACTGTAATATCAATATTGGTCGATCACAACCATGCTGGTAGAAATTCTCAAAACGGTAAGTAAAAAGTCGAGTATGAACTTTAAAAAAAAAAAAACAATATTTCCATCAAAAGATTCCACGTAAATTACAAAAACACCAAACAAACATTATGGCAATCCAACGGAAGTTGAAACCATTTGCTGCCTTATAATTACATCAATTCAACCAAAACTGTGCAAAATAAAAATTAAACAATTATTGCATGACGATGCAAGGTGTCACAACATTGAATAAAGGTTTGAATCCCATCCCACCCATCGTCAGCCATTGGATTTATTTGACCAAGCAAATTCAATTGCTCAGCAGTTAAATCAACCATTGGTCGAGGTACCACAACATGATTGTTGGTTACAATAACATCTGCGATATCAGTTCGACATGTTTCGAACGCATTTTGTACTACTAAATCGTTCACATCTTTTGGGCCAAAACCACTGAGAAGACCACCACGCCAGAGTGCTAACGGGGACATTTCTCTTTCTGTTCTCATTGGGTGATTATTCCAAGACCGCATAACCTCATCTAGAGATTGTTGTATTCTTGG
>JAVBJR010001155.1:0-3305 GCA_031546965.1 Dysgonomonas sp. | reverse complement strand
TTAAAAAAAATACGGAAAAAATTGGATCACAATTATTATGAAAAAACGTGGAAAAATGTCACCCATAGGAATACATGGCAAAATCGGCGCCCCCTGGCGGACAAAGGTGCCGGGGCAAAAGCTGTAGCACATCCTCTTAATAAATAAACTACTTAGTACCCTAAAAACTTTTTTCACGGCTTGTTGCTAAAATTAAACACCGAAATGTTGGAATCCATGGTGAAGAATAACCAGCCAATATATCCATTACATTGGAATAGCAAATATGGGGTTAAATGTGGAGAAAATGGCAAGTGAAGCTGGAAGTTCGCAATTTAAAAGTCACATTCTCTATTACATTTGGAAATGAAAAGGAAATTACATTATGCAGGGGCAATTAATATAATATAACCATGCAGTAAAATTTATTGAAACGTATACATGATTGTATAGTATTTGTATGGAAAGTGTTTAAATTAACTTATAAATATTAATTCAAATTGGACACCTGAGTTAATTGATAGATGGTTATCTACCACAGCATGTTGATGAATTAAGTTTCTGCATAAATTAAAGCTATATGGCAACTTGATTTAATTATGACACTATATCTGAATTAATTATGACACTATCTCAATTAATTTAACCATATTACAAATTTATATAATATACAATTTGTAGAAAATTTATACAATCCAAACACAGTGTTCTAATTGAAACATATCTATTCTGAGAAAAACGGAATCAATGCACAGAAAATTGACACATCTGCTGCATTAATATTTTTTCTTGGAAAATGACACCCCATAAATAATGAAAAATAGTCAGAACAATACAGGGCTGCATGCATTGTGTATGAATATGATTTTGGAAAAAGAAATTGTAACTCATTTTCGTTAAAAAGTTAGTTGAATCGTTTTTCGAGGCAGTGCTGCAATCAGGATATGTGACAAAAACAGAATTATAGTATTTTTAATATTTTTAAAACATTTTTTCTCAATCTGTCTTGTGTGAAAGTGGAATTTTCGCAGATCTATATAAAATCTATAACTGTGCAGATAGCTGAGTTGTACAATATTACTGCATATAGCTGCATACATACAAAACTTATTTGATTCATTTGTGTGTTTGTGGCATTAATGTGACATGCAGTACAGAAAAAATTAAATAAACATTTCTTCATATGTTTAATACAAAATCCACAATGAAACACAAAATGGGTTGGCAGACAGACGTCAAACCAATCTCATTATACCGAAAATCCCAACTTGGAAAAATTTCTTAGAAAATAGGAATAATGCATTGTGTAAGGCTTGATTTAATTTCCTGTTGCTTGATGACTAAGTTATGCCATATGCAACCGAAAAAGGGGATATAGGAAAAAAACTTCCAATTTCGTTTGCCTAGATTACACCACCACAGCTCACAAAAGTTTTAGCACTTTGAAAACTTTGTTTGTTTCGTTTGTTGGCAATTGCCCATATGTGTTATTTCTTCTCTCATCTTTCTAGTCGTTGTTGCCAAGTCCAAGTTGCAAAATCGCGTGGAAAGGTACATATAACAAAACACAACACTTCATCTCGTCTGCAAATTCTCCTCTTCCATCTTCCTTCTTCCCTCTTCTTTTTTCCTCCTCCTTGTTTCTTTTCTCCTTCTTGTGTTGTTTTTTCTTTTCATCATTTTATATCAGAAATTGCTTCTCGTGCGAATCTCTCGCATGATGTGTGTGCATATATGTGTGTGTATGCTACCAAAAAAGCACTACAATATGTATATTTTTCCTTATAACTACATGCATGTGCCTCTCGTATTCCGAAGACGCATTTTCAGTTCAGCATTGAGCATCTCTGAAAAGCAGTGGCAGAAGAATATAAGGGGGGAACCTGGAAAACGGAAATAAAATTTGAAGCTGGTATTTTCATGCATGCAAGAGAGGAGAATAAAATAGCTATGCAGCGACGAGATTGTGTGCTATATTTCGTTGTATGGGACGCGTCGGTTTGCAGAGAAATGGCCGGAAATGGGCACCAGGTCAAGGAGATGTCCCTTAACCCCTTAAATCTGCTGCACAGCCTATGCAAATGTACACTATATAGTAGTACATGCACTGAGTGTGTGAGTGAGTGCAAGCAAGAAAAGAGGCTGCAGCACACACAAGCCGCATGTGAATATGGCCTGATTTGATCATAAAGTATAGTCACCAGGGGGACACCGACTTACATATATATAAAAGGAGGGAAAATATATAAGGACAGGCACATTCCCTCCTCTAAGGTCCACTTTGTACACAGACCTCTTCTCTCTGATATATATATCTCTCAGATATATAAAAATATATCTGAGAGATGCAAATGTAGCGTGGTTAGACAATTTTCTCTCCTCTAGACTGTCTTTGTTCGTAGTTTAAGTAAAAATGGCGCTGTAGTCGTTGTTGCCCACAACCGGAAGGATGCTGAAATCGGGGGAAGTTGTTTTGTTTAGTGTTATGGTTATTATTGTTGTTGTTGCCTCCTCCATTCCTTTTTTGGAGCTTATATAGAGAGTGAAAGAAAAACATTGCTAGATTCATTTCTTATTTCTTAGGACCATAGTTTTCTTTGCAGTAATTTTGTTGCTGTATGTCCTGTACATCTTAGTTTTGTAGAGAAGTTTTCATCCTGTTCTTCCTCATTTTGTTTTTTTCTTTTCACTCCTTTATGATGTGGCTGTTTAAAAGTGTTGTTTATTCTTTTATTGTCACATATTTGTCCAGTGGTTTTTTGTAAGTTGCTTCGCTATATAAGTTTCTCCTTATTTTCTTTCTTCTGGTTGTTGCTTATGAAATTCCTAACTACCAAGTATATTTCTTGCATTATGAACACATGTGTATAAATACTAATATACCGAGCATATCTTGGTGTGTTGGGAGCTTGTGGTCCAGGCCTGTAGATGGCGCAAGTTACACCTTAGGATACACACCTGCCTGAATTTTTAAATACAGATATAAATAAATAAGTACATAATGTATATGTCCCTAGTGTCAAACTTTTACTTTTATTTTAATGCAGTATTATTGGGATGTACTTTATCATGGTATTTACTGAACTGGAAATCCTGGAATTATACTGGCTTTTTATTGTACACTTGATATCCTGGAAATATATACAGTGCCGGAAAAAATAATAGCAACTCGCAGTTTCTGTGTGTTTTTTGTTTTAATTGTCAAAAATATATCACCTAGCCCAGGAATATATATAGGCTAAGCATTTTACATATTATTGAAGTACATGAATACAGCAACATTTTAAGCACAACTGGTATCAATTTGTTTGAAAATTATTCAACAG
>JAVBJR010000852.1:0-8327 GCA_031546965.1 Dysgonomonas sp. | reverse complement strand
ATGAATTAAGGACATGGACACCGTTTTCTTAATTAAGAATATTGACACCAGAGGTCGCTTCAATTATAAATTAGGAAATTTGGCATCTGGGCCAACTGACATTCCTCTTTTCTGAGGTCAGCATTAATCATAATTAGTCTCGATTGCAATTTGAAACCATTTTAGATTTGTATTCAATACTATTTGGGATTTGGGAACTTTGTGACGTCATCGGCCGCCATTTTTCACCTTTTATCTTAAACATGTTTAAGTTTATGGTTATGATTGTACCACAGACATAAAGTTAATAATTTTTGGCATAATTTTTACGATAACGGTTACTTTTTATTGTATGTATGGGTAATTTGATAATTAGTTGATGTTTTTTTGAAAGTACTTTGGTAATTTTTGAAAAAGATGGCCACCGAAATTTTGGTCAATTAAATAGAGGTTGTTAACGCTTGTTTTCTAATTTGGAAAAATGTTTTCAATGCTTTATTCTTATCTGTTTTCGTGGACAGGAAGCGGAAGAAAGTATTCACTTGTTCTTTTGGTGGATACAAATTATGGGTTCATTGGTTTTTTATCCCAATAACTTATGTGCTTATGTTCATTACATGAGAAAATCGGTGGGAAAATGGTGCTGCTTCGTGCTGCCACCTGCCGGTAAACGCTGTAAATAACAAGATATGTGCTCTACCATGGAATGTTCTACTGTTCGGTAGCGCCACCTGGTGATGGTATACCACATTAACATACCACGTAATTAGCATGGTGTAATCAAGGAGGTTGGGTGTAATAGGAAATGATGCTGATTTGTTTTTTATGTTATTTGTTTAATTTATTTTACAATATTGGAAATTTTAAATTGCAAATTTATATAAAAATTAATTTTCACTTTTATAATAATTATAGAATATTTAAATTAATGTAAATTAACAGATGCAAATTCTTCTTACTCGATTGAAGTTAATTAACTTAATTGAAGTTATTTTATGTATTTATTTACTTATTTATTTACTTATATACTTATTTATTTACTTATTTATTTATTTATTTATTTATTTACGTATTTATTTATTTACTTATTTACTTGCTTATTTATTTACTTATTTATTTATGTTTATTTATTTACTTATTTATTTATTTATTTATTTACTTATTTATTTATTTGATTATTTATTTATTTATTTATTTATTTACTTACTTATTTATTTATTTGATTGTTTATTTATTTACTTATTTATTTGCTTTTATTTACTTATTTATTTACTTACTTATTTATTTGTTTATTTATTTATTTATTTATTTAATAATGAAAAATTTCAGTTTCAAATTTAAATAAAAATAATTTCCTCTTTTATAATAATTATAGAATATTTAAATTAATGTATAAATTAACAATTTATGCAAATTGTTCTTTCTCGATTAAAGTTAATCAAAGTTAATTAAGGTCTATCACTGTTTTACCCTGGAAGTTTTTTCTTAATTCCTTCTTTTTACTATATTTATTCTGAAGCTTTTATATTAACCCAGCTTTAATTTAAATAATGTAATAGTTATTCATTGTAATAATTTGCATTGAATTTTATTATTTAGAATTGATTTTTAATGGTAATATTTAAAATGTTTTATTGGATTGATTTTTCTGTATTAAAATGTTTTGTTATTTTTGAATACAATATACTGCATACTATTAGAATAGATGGTTGTTACCATGCAAGGGTTAAAGTTGTTTGCTTTCAATACAATGAAACAATGTTTGCTTAATAATGATAGGATTAAATTCTGTACATGGTTTCACAAGTTATATTTGCTGTTGGATGTGTTCATGAATTAATGAGCAGGTTGCTTCACTGTATATTTGAAATAGTTTTCATGTGCAGTCACCTTCATACAAAATTTTCAATTAACTTCCTTATTACAGTCAACTAAAATAAATTCCTATCTATAATTTTATACTAAAAATGTTTAAATAAATATTTTAGAAATAATTTATCAAAACATTTTATTTAAAAATATAAAATCCTAACCAAAATGTACAGTGTAATAGCAACAACCAGACAGGGGAAAGAAATGATGTGATTGGTTGTTGTTTTTCAGTAATATATTGGATGCATAGGCCATAAAGAATCATAAAATGTAAAAATATATTGTTTGCACACTTTGAAATGAAATGCCATATAACACTATAGACTACAGTAAAAATAAATGCAATAAATACTAGAATTGTATTTATAAATTAAATTAGCAATTATTAGAGTAAACATTGTGACGTCATATGGCGCAAAATTCAAATAAATCTTGAAATTAATTTATCTTTAACTTTTTTAACAGTGTAATATTTTTCTAATAAATAGTAGGAATTTTTACGGTTGTGATAATGAACTGGAAAGTATTCTGTAACAGTAAATGTCACTAGACTCTTTCAAATGCAAAAGAAGAATAAAAACAAAGTAACTTTTCCCAGGAAACTTTTTTTGCATCATTTAGTTTTATAGTTTTTCCCCAAATTGTCTAAACTTGAAATGTCACAACAGTTCAAGAATTCCTTTTGAAATTCCTGTTGCCAAAATGAGATCCACATTTTTTTATAAAACTATTACTATGTACCTGTACCTGCACTTAAACTAATATTAAAAAAATAGTTTAGTGAGTTGGGGTTGAATATAGCCTCTTTTACCCTTTTTACTATATTTTTTACTGAATGTAGAGCCCTATAGTAAAAAAACAAAATTTTTGGAATAAGTACAAAATGGTCTGGATTTTTTTGTATATGTGTCCTAAGGAATAAAAGGGTTTTTATATTTGTTTCTAGGCAATTAGTGTATGTTTAAATTGATAACTAATATATTAGTATTCTGTTACTGTAATATAGTTAATTTTGTGATTTATTTCAGTGGCATACTGAATATGTGTTTATTTTTAAAATAATTTTCAGATGGGTTATTAAGGAATTTATTGTTCAAAAGTGCCCCACTCTGTGTGTAATCCATAATTATTATATGCAACAAATAGAATAAATAACAAAATATGATCAACATACATACAAAATATTTTTACGTATATAATAGAAAACAAATCGAATACTATAAATGTCCAGTTTGCTGTTTTTCAATTGTGTAATTTCCCTTTCAATATAGGGGTTAGTTTCTGAATTTGGCCACCAGTAGGGCGCTGCTAACTATAAAATCAATATAATAAAGCTATAACTTTTTCCACTACACAGTGTACACCATATAACCAAGGAGTTGTATTACAATAACAACCCTTAGTTTGCTGTTTTTAATTCTATAATTTCCTCTTTAAATATGGGTAAGTTTCTTAATTTGGCCACCAGTAGGGCGCTGCTAACAATATAAAATCAGTATAATAAAACCAAACATTTTTCACTGTACACCATATAACAACCTTTGCTTTGCTGTTTTTAATTCTATAATTTAATTTCCTATAATTTAAATACGAGTAAGTTTCTGAATTTGGCCACCAGTAGGGCGCTGCTAACTATAAATTAAATCGGTATAATAAAGCTATACTTTTTCACTGTTCACAATATGACAACCCTTACTTTGCTGTTTTTAATTGTAAAATATTATATAATTTCCTAAAATTTCAATATAGGTAAGTTTCTTAATTTGGCCACCAGTAGGGCGCTGCTAACTATAAAATCGATATAATAAAGCTATACTTTTTCACTGCGGACCATATAACAACCTTTAATTTGCTGTTTTTAAATCTAAAATTTTTTATTATTTACTATAATTTCCTATAATTTTAATATGGTTTAGTTTCTTAATTTGGCCACCAGTAGGGCGCTGCTAATTGTAAAATCAGTTTAATAAAGCTATACTTTTTTCACAGCAGACCATATAACAACCTTTAATTTGCTGTTTTTAATTCTAAAATGTCTTATTATTCATTATAATTTCCTATAATTTCAATATATGGGTAAGTTTCTGAATTTGGCCACCAGTAGGGCGCTGCTAATTGTAAAATCAATATAATAAAGCTATATTTTTTCACTGTTCACAACAATTCTTAGACGTGCATGGTAATTTCAACTGTTAATTTCTCACTTTCTTATAATGTTTAGTGATTCGCTAATATTATATTGGTTCTAAAAAGCGCCACCAGTGGCAGTCAGCCGAAGCTTGAACTGCGTTTGATGGGTTTTTATTTGGACAAGGGTTTCTTGAACGTCTGAAGAACTTTGATGGCCTATTCTTATTTCTTATTTCTTATTTGGAAGATGTTGTTGTTGCCTTGGGTTATGTGCTAAAGCTAAGACGTTGATTGCTGCCAGATAATGATTGTTTTTCTATAACCCTTTGGTTCCCTATCGTTTGCGAATTTTAAAACACATGCACCTGGGATCGATGTACTGGGTTTTATTTTTTTATTTCTGTAAATCTTTTTATTTTACTGATTGTATCTTGAACATGTTGTGTGTGACTTTGCTTTTTCTTTCTTTCTTGGTCGTCTTGTGTGCAGTTTGCAAGAGTTGACCACTGAAGAAGACCACTTCAACGAGCAAAACCTTCTTGCACAACCTCAACAACAGCACAATATCCAGTCACAACCAACTGGTAAGTGCCATAGAATTTTATAATTGTAATGTAATATAATACATGTATAAAGTTTGAAAATGAATATTTGTAAATTGAGATTTTGTAAAATGGGGAAAAGTTGCTTATATATAATCCCTGCTTATACTATAGAAGTAATTGTAGTAATTGTTTGAGGGAAATTACAAGTGAACAGGAGAAAGTAGATAGGTTTTTTGTTTCAGGACAAGTGTGGTTTCTTTTTCCCAATTTCCAGAAACACATTAAGTCAATAGAGGTCAATTATATTCTGCTTAGACATTGCTTTGAATGTACATTTATTTATAATATTTTGCATGTAAATTTATTTATTTAGAATATTTAGAATGTGAATTTATTTAGAATATTTTGCATGTAAATTTATTTATTTAGAATATTTAGAATGTGAATTTATTTAGAATATTTTGAATGTGAATTTATTTAGAATATTTTGAATGTAAATTTATTTAGAATATTTTGAATATCAATTAGAATATTTTGAATATCAATTACAATATTTTGAATATCAATTACAATATTTTGAATATCAATTACAATATTTTGAATATCAATTAGAATATTTTGAATATCAATTACAATATTTTGAATATCAATTACAATATTTTGAATGTAAATTTATAACAATATTTTGAATGTAAATTTATCTATAATAATATTTTGAATTTAAAATTATTTATAATAATATTTTGAATTTAAATTTATTTTTAATAATATTTTGAATTTAAATTTATTTTTAATAATATTTTGAATTTAAATTTATTTGTAATAATATTTTGAATTTAAATTTATTTATTTAGAATATTTTGAATGTAAATTTATTTATTTAGAATATTTTGAATGCAAATTTATTTGTAATAATATTTTGAATGTAAATTTATTTGTAATAATATTTTGAATTTAAATTTATTTGTAATAATATTTTGAATGTAAATTTATTTAGTATAATATTTTGAATGTTAATTTATTTGTAATAATATTTTGAATGTAAATTTATTTATAATAATATTTTGAATGTAAATTTATTTATAATATTTTGAATGTAAATTTATTTCTAATAATATTTTGAATGTAAATTTATTTATAATAATATTTTGAATGTAAATTTATTTCTAATAATATTTTGAATGTAAATTTATTTATAATATTTTGAATGTAAATTTATCTGTAATAATATTTTGAATGTAAATTTATTTAGATTATTTTGAATATAATTTTTTTCCAATGATAGATTTTACATGATTACGTGTTTTTAGCCCTCTGTTGTCATAAAACCTCATTAGATAAGACAGTTATAGTAAATATTACATGATATTAAACATCAAATATCCTGTAGTTATATCAGCTGGGAATTGAAATTATCTTTATTACATAACCTGGCATTTATTTTGTTTTCCATTGCTTTTACACAAATATGAAACTAAATCCAATCTGTATGACATTTTATAATCTTCAAATATCTTTTTGATATCTTTACACTATACATACATAGATAAGCCTATCCCTTGTTACATAATTTCAGCATATTAATATTAATGTTGTAAGGAAAATTTGTGCAATAATAAGGGTTGAATAACTTTAAGAAAAAGTGAAATAAGTTTGTATCAGCTGATAGCTGTGATAAAAATTTTAAAAGTTGCATGAAGCCCCATGGGAATAATTAGTTTAAAAGATTGCACTATGATTTGAAAATGATTGAATTGATTGCAAGTACACTGCAATTATGATGCATGTACAAGTCAGAATTGAGTTTTGCTAAAGTACTGATTGCCTCTAAGCACGTGCTTAACTTTGAAAACATAATTAAAACGTTGCTCTTCATATATGTAAAAGGCGTAATGTCATGTAATGTATGGGAAGCGAGTGGTAGCAAAAAGCAAGGCAAAAAGTATATAATGATCTTTGTTGGATGGTTGAATGGCTTTTTTGCTTTTTTAATATATTTTTCTTTTTTTAGATTTTTTTAAACTATGTCCATGTCCGAATCGAGAAACTTGTTGGTCGGAATAATAATTACATGGTGGCTTGTAAAGTAAATGTAAGATGGATGAGTTGAATAATATTGTCTGGGAAGGTGGCAAGCCATGTCATCGAAATTACACTCTACTTTCCATACATGATTGGCAACACTAACATGGCCTCTACTTAATATTTCATTGCCTTACCTCTAATTTCAATTTAATTACATAACTCCAACAAATGCATTATGTTTTACCCATTATAATATAAAGATGAGGCTAATTTCAACTTTTTCGGCTGTACTTATATATTATTTCCGTGATTGCAGCGTCACCTAGACCCTAAGTTGTCTGTATTCATATGTATTATATATAGATGTGCATAAGAGACTATTTCCAAGTTTTAGGTAATATTATAGTAATTATTATCCATAATTAAAATAGTTTTTAAAATACAATTTTAAAAGTTAAAAAGGTTGTAAATATTGTAAAAAGTTTTAAAAAAACTTTTAAAAGCTTAAAAAAGTTTTGAAAAGCTAAAAAGTTTCAAAAATTTAAGGTGTTAAAAAGTAAAAAAAACTGTTACAAAGATAGTTTTAAAAAGTTACAAAAGTTGTAAAAAGTTACAAAAGTTTTAAAAAGTTACAAAAGTTTTAAAAAATTACAAAAGTTTTAAAAAGTTACAAAAGTCTTAAAAAGTTACTAAAGTTTTACATAGTTAAAAATTTCAAAAATTTTTCTTTTTGCAATTTACAATTTTTCCAATTTCTGGTCTATTATGATGTGAAACCTGTCTATGGTGGAATCTCAAAGGAATTCAAAACTTTCCACAAAAAACAGTTTTAAAGTCCCCAAAAAGTCTAATTTTCCAACAGTTTTAACGTTTTAATAAATGTTTTAATAAAGGTTTGTAATTTTAAAAAGACTTTATGGCCACCCTGTAATTTTACTAATTTTTTAATTAGTATTAAATTACAAATAGTAACCGTTTTTAAATTAATTTGTAACTAATTATTTTCCTTATACCAGGGGTCCCACGCAAACCTATAAAACCTATAAAAACCTGTATTTAAATTTGAAGCCTTTATTTTTAGTGAAAACGACTATTAAACCTATAATAACCTTTATTTTTATTTAATGAATGTGAATTTCCAGAATTTCCAAAAATCCTAATCCCTTATTAGTCTGGAACTGCATTGGTTGAAGTGCCTTTAGTTTTGTAGCCCGTGTTTGCCAAATATTGAAGCCCAGAAGTGAGATTGTTATATGTGCCATGTGCCTATCTACAAGTTTCTGAGGAAGGTTCCTGGAGAAATCCGCTGGTGGCTCTGCTGTAGCGCCACCGTTATCAAGGTGCTGAGTTTAGGAAACGTATCCAGTGAATTTGAAAACAAACGCGTTTTCTCCGTTAAATAACGTTTTTTTTTTTTTTTTTTTTAGAAATATTAGGGAACATAAAAGAACCACAGGGTGTCAGAACGTATTTCTGACTGGTTTTGGTTAGGCTACGTTAATTAGTTTTCTCTCTGTCAATTGTAATGTCGTAACTCCCGTAACAACTGACCGAGAAATAACTAATTAACTTGAGCTTACCAAAACTAGTTAGAAATACGTTTCGACACCCTGCGGTTCTTTTATGTTCCTTGATGTTTTTCGAAAAAACCTTTATTTAACGGAGAAAACTAACCTTTTGCCTGTCCCTCGATCTGTATAGATTTTGCTGGGTGACGTATTCGTGTCCGCCATTATTCAGGTGCAAACACGTATGCGCCACCCAGCGGCGCATTTG
>JAVBJR010000037.1:0-8148 GCA_031546965.1 Dysgonomonas sp. | reverse complement strand
AAATATTCAGCCTGGACTGACCGTTGTTTTTATAACACCTGTCAGGTATCATATTTCACGTAAAACTTCAAATGATTGTATAAAAAATCCACCAATTTACCTGTGCTCACCATTACCTGTATTTATCATGGATATACCTACCGTTTACCGTTACCTGTATTTATCATGGATATACCTGTGGGGAAGTGGGCGCAGCTTATTTCTAATATCTAGGTACTCAATACCCATATTCAATAAAATAATAATTAACCTGTGTTGACCGCTACCTGTCGGAAACGATGTAATTAGACTTACAGTAACGGAAGTGACTCATCGCAAAAAATATTAGACTTATAGCACCGGTAGTGACTCATCGCCTTAAAAAAAGGTATTAGACTTACAGAAACGGAAGTGACTCATGAAAATAAAAAAAATATTTCGTATGTGTTAGGCTCCTCCTACATAAATGTGATTTGGTTTGTAGTGTCGGAAATGACGTAATAGAAAATTCCAGCCACTTAAAATGATCTAGTGACAATATTTTATTGAAGACTTAAAGCAATATAAAATACATATTTAATCAACATAATATACAATTTTATCTATTATAACATCAGGTCGGTATTGCTGGGGAGGGGGAGGTGGTGGTAGTTGTTGTAGTGGCAGCATTGTCGGTTGTAATATAAGTTGATTACCCCAAGGTGTGTTGTCCCACACCACAGCGGATGCATCGGAGTCCACATCCTCCTCCTGTTCCTTCTGTTCCTTCTCCTGTTCCATCTCCTGTTCCATCTCCCCGGCAGGAACATTGTTTGCGTTTATGTTATTATTATTTATGTGTTGTTCGACAAACTCATTCAACTTGTCCCAAACGATGTCAGCGATGAATATTAAAAGGTGATGAAGATTGACTGGATAATGAAATTGATTTACGTACATTAGTTTTATGTTGGAACTTGACATGCTGCGGTTCTTTTATGTTCACGGCCTTTTTTTCGAAAAAAAGTTATTTAATTATAAAACTGGTTTTGTGGTAAAACCCACAGTAACATGTGCACCACTCATCCTCAACATGCATGTTATACATGGATGCGCGTTAGACACAGAACTTAAAGTATCTGAATTTTTCATAAACTCTTGTTTATATGTAAGAAAAAAAACGTAATAAATGTACTTACGTAAATCTCCACCTGTCATCCTGGGGTTGTGTGCGTTGTCCATTCGTGAAGTTATGATGTGTATGGTAACGACGTGGTTTTAAACACCGATTTTTACATAATTATTAGTCCTAATGACTGCATCATATATAAGTTACATCAATCCATCAGACTCAATAATCCAGCATAATTTATTCAAGTATTTGGTAGGCTTATGCCATTGCAGCTTTTGTTATTTTTCGATTTATTGCACGAAGATGTATTACTATACTTTCCAAGTGCAATCCGATCTTCAATTCTGTTTTTTTTTTTAAATATTTAAATTACTTATAATGTTAGATTGCAATAAAAAATGTAAGTTTGGAGCTGGCAGGTTGTGCTTTTTTTGCAATTTGTTCTTTGTATGGATGGCTATTTTAATGTTATCTGGTATATTTGCATGAAGTGTGTTTTTTACAATTATTGTGTTGTATTACAATTGGTTAAGTGTATAATGTGATAATCATTTTACTTATTAATTTGTACAATGCCACTTTGTCATAAAATATATTATTAATTGTTCCGCGGACATCACTTGCAGTGTCTAACATACATGTTTCATAATAATACATAAGACCACCTTTGACGATGATGAAGAATGCTGGAACGCTATGGTCAACAATGCATTATGGCAAAACTTGGTATGGTTAAGAAAGTTTATTGTTGAAGCATTTGTATATACACAACAACATTCACAAATATACATATATACAGAATATGGCCATTGAAGAGAGTATGGCCAATGATGTATTGCCAGCACCTGTGAATATGGACCCGATATTGGAAGAACTGATGAACTTGGCATACTGAAAACGTTACAATGTCACTTACTATTGTGTTATTAAAAAATGTGTTTTGTTAGCCTGTGGAAAGTGTTTGCGTGGAGGGCACTAGTGCTTGTGCTCCAGCTTTTCGGGAAATGAACACAGTATGTATATCCTGTATAGAATACGTTATTTAAAATAGGGACAAAATATCATCATAATCGCAAATACTCACTTGGGAGCAATACCAATTCCTGATCCTCAACCGGGAGCATCAGTGGTGTATATACAACGGCCCTCAAACATAAATAAGCCAAAGAAATTTGGGCGGTCGATTTTGAAAAGCCCTACAACCCGCAAGGTAAATAAACCATACATAGTTGTAAGTTGTATTATTCACCAACATTATACAAAATAACATTTTATCATTAGTCTCTAAACCAAACCGGAAGTGGTGGTAATAATCCAGAGGCTGTGCCTGGAACTTCAGCCTCAACAAAGCGAAAAGTGTCCAGTGCAAATCCTCCAGCTATGCCCAAACAACAGCGCCTTGCTATAACAAGTGATAATATGCGTCCTCGGTGGAATTTTGAAATCGCACCTCCTGCCACTGATAACACACCCGACAAAACTACTAAAAGCACAAACGAAGACATCAAACATTTTTATGAACTGCGCACCGTCAAAAAGACATATAACCGAAAATTCCAGCTACAGTGTGATGATCACCATGCCAGGTTCAAGAACCTGGCAGAAATTGACCCTTCACAATTCCCATCCGCGTGCACCATATAATGGACAGCATTTTTGGAGATGTGCTTGGCGAGACCGGAAACGACAGCAGAATTAGGGTCTGCATGGATGCCGACGGACTTAACCGGCCATACAACGGCCCGTTCATGGAAGCGTCGGCATTTGATCATGATCGGGTCATCGTCGATCTGTGCAAGATCCTCAACTCCAACCAAAAGATCCTGTTGGAAGGTGGTGAGGTACGGATAAATATTATCCGTGCCGACATGCCACCGAAAGGAAGTGGAAAAGGGCACTGGCACATGAACAATCGCACAATGATGAATGTTGGTGAATGGGCAATTAGAAAACGTTCGTTGGTGACCATCGTCAATGATGATGAACTGTGTATGGCGAGGGCACTTGTTGTGGGGATAGCAGCTTTGCAGAAAACGAAGAACCCAAATATCGAAAACATGAGACACTACAAATCAGTTACAAACAGCAAGAATAAACTACAAAAGAGTCTTGCGAAAAGACTGCACGCAGACTCGGTTGTTCCACTGGGCCGTTGTGGAATACCTGAGGCGAAGAAGTTCCAAGAGTTTCTCGTAGACTATCAGGTACTCATATATGTGGCACATGTGGGCAACAAGAGGATCTACACTGGTCCGTATAAAAAAGGTAAATATCAAGACTTTCTTATGTACACCTCTCGTTCGAGTAAATCTAAAAGTGTTGCATTGTTTATACAGATCGACTGGCAATCTTCCTGCAGGACAACCACTACTACGCCATAACCAGTTTAACCAGTTTTCTTGGCGTTTCATACGTTTGCAATAACTGCTTGGCGGGGACGAGAGATCTCACACATCTATCTTGCACCGATGCATGTTACTCGTGCAAGTCGGTGGACTGCGTCCGCACTGAGGTGCAGCCAAAACTCATATGCGGTGAGTTGTTCACTTAATTTAGTTCAATTCATTATTAAAAGACCAATATATTAATGTGATGCAATTTTGCTGCAGGAACTTTTACAACAATGGTTGTTTTGCCCTGCATGTGGGAAATGGAACGTGCATCAAGCTGGTTAGGTGCAAAGTGTGTCACTGTGGTGGACATAACAACAATGCAAAATATTGCTTCAAAAAGCAGTGCCACGTGTGTTAACAGTACGTTCCATATGACCACAAGAGTTACATGCAGAAGGAAGATCATCGCCTCAAACCGTTTCCTGAGGAACGCACTTCGAGAGGCCCTCAACCAAAACCTTTACCGGCAAGGTTTTATTACGACTTTGAGTGCACTCAGGAAACAGGCCTACATGTGCCGAACCTGGTGATCTGTAAAGGAGAGGATGGAACCAACGTGCAGTTTTACGGGGAAAACAGTAGGGACGAGTTCTGCGATTGGATTTTTATTCAAAATTGTGGAATGCCTCAAAGTGATCAGGATAAGGTTTTCATAGCCCATTACGCTAAAGCTTATGATACTTACCTGATTCATGACTATCTCCACCGCAAAAACTTGTATGTTTCACCGATTAAGACCGGTTTGAAGATTCTTGCCCTGGACCTTTCACCTCGCTTTAACATAAAGTTCTGGGACTCGCACTCGTTTATCCCAATGCCACTGGCAAAACTGCCTGCAACGTTCGGCCTTACTGAACTCAAAAAGGGATATTTCCCACACTTTTTCAACACTATTGAAAATCAAAATTACATTGGTCCCTTGCCTGCCGAACACTTTTACGGTACGGACACGATGACGGTGGCAAACCGCACAAAAATGTCTAAAGTGGTATGGGGATGAACAAGAAAAGTACAGGATTGACCCACATAGGGTCTTTAATCTGAAAGCGGAACTTGTTTCCTACTGTAACTCCGACGTGCAAATTTTGATGGACTCCTGCATGGCCGTAAGTTACAGTTTTAATATTATTATTATTTATAATTAACAATCTGACTAACAATACAATGTACATTTTGTGTTTTACAGTTTCGTCGGGAATTCCTCGCGATATCCGGTGTTGACCCATTTGCGTCGGTAACGATAGCCTCCGTGTGCCACAAAATTTTCCGTACCCATATTCTGAAGGCAAATACCATCGGGATTGTGACTCAGGATGGATATGCGGGGCGGAAAAAACAACAAAGCAAGAAAGCCTTGCAGTGGATGGCATGGATCGCCCACAAGAACAATGTCACCATCACCAACGCGTCATCCATGCAGGGTGAAGTGAAAGTGGGGCAGCATTTTGTGGATGGTATATGCCATGCGAACAAGACAATCTTCGAGTTCCATGGCTGCTACTTCCATGGGTGCCCCAAGTGCTACAGTCCTAGGTTTGAGAATCGCCGCACAGGATGCTACATGGGTGACGCATACTCGTCAACTCTGGATAAAGACAGTTACTTGCGAGGAACAGCACCGGACCATGAACTAGTGACCATGTGGGAGTGTGACTTTGACAGGGCCATCAAAGTCGATAAGGAAATGGCGACCTTCATCAACAACCTGAGGGATCACCGACCCTCTCAACCTGCGGGATGCATTCTACGGTGGCAGGACGCACGCATCATGCCTTTACAAAAAAGTGGGGGACGGGGAAGCTATTCGTTACTACGATTACGTATCCCTCTACCCCACCATCAACAAGTTCGGGATGATGCCGGTGGGACATCCGGTGGAAGAGTACCCACCAACGTACTCGAAACACCAGTTCTTCGGACTTATTAAAGCAACGATCCTGCCACCAAAGAAACTCTATCACCCCGTCCTTCCGTACCGTGCCAGGGGAAAATTGATGTTTCCTCTGTGCCACACGTGTGCGGAAAACAACTATCAGACGGCTGTACTCACGGGGATCGAGAGAGGGAGCTCACCGGTACGTGGTGCACACCGGAGGTTGACGTAGCGATTGATGAAGGTTACATCGTAAGTAACACTGTAGTTATTAATATTATTATATTTCATACAACATATACAAGTTCAGTTACTTTTTTTTTGTAGATCACAAATGTGCAATGTGTGTGGCACTATGCAGAAAGTGCAGAGTACGGGAGGACAAATGAGCACTCACAAGGCCTCTTCGGTGCCTATGTGGACATGTTTGTGAAAATAAAACAAGAGGCATCGGGTTGGCCTTCGTGGGTAAAGACCGACGCAGACAAGACCAAATTCATCGTAGATTATTTCCAGTAAAATTTTTTTGTGCATTTGAAACTTATGTATTGCGTAACCTAATGTTTGTTGTTGTTCATTTTCACTTACAGAAACGAGAAAGTGCAGTTAGACGCCGACAAAGTTGAAGCAAACCCGGGTAGACGTGCCCTTGCAAAACTTTGTTTAAATTCCTTTTGGGGCAGGCTTGGGATGCGCGAGGACCTCCCCATTACGGAATAGGTGACCGAATACGACCGGTTCATAGAACCATTAACCTCGAACGAGTACACGGTCTCGGATGCGAGCATCGTGAACGAGGAGATGTTACTCGTGTCGTATCGGCACAACGAGCAGTTCATACCAGGGTCCAAGTACACCAATGTAGTGTTGGCGGCGTTTACGACGACTCTGGCTTGGCTGAAATTGTACGAACTGTTGAAAATCCTTTGTGAGAAGGCACTGTACATGGACACAGATTCAGTGATCTTCATCTCACCAAAGGATAGTGACCCACTTCACTACTACTTGGGCGACAATCTGGAGAAAGTGACAGACGAAATTACAGCTGAGCATGGGGAAGGAACGCACATCGTTGAATTTGTTAGTGGCGGCCCGAAAAATTACGGCTACAAGGTATCGAATGGCGTGACAACATTTAAAGTGAAAGGAATATCAGAAAATTTTAAAAACTCTAGTAAAGTTAATTTCAAAGTTATGTTGGATTTAATCCAAGATTTTGTAGGAAACGGTGAAACGACCAAAACAATCTTAGATGAGAAGACAATTAAACAAAATTTTGTAAATGCGTCCTTGACTGCAGTTAATAGTTCAAAAACATATAGAATTGTTTACGATAAGGCTGTAATCGGGCCAAATTATGTAGCGTATCCCTTTGGCTATTGAATTTTGAACACCCTTCGATACTTGCCATTTGTATATTTAGTATGCACAAATCGTTGTTGTATATATGTATTGCATGTATCGTTAATATCTGTATATATTTATTTCGTTGTTCATATTAAACTCATTTGTTTGCTGTACATTGTGTGGAGAACATCTTTCTGTAATGGAAGTGACGTTTGATCCGAGACTGCAAGCACCATTCACCTGCTTAATTGTCGGTCCAACAATGTCTGGTAAAACAATTTTTACAAGGGCTTTAGTTGAAAGTGCGGACAATTTGATCTATCCACGACCACAACGCATCGTATGGTGTTATGGGGAATTCCAACCTTTGTATGAGGATATGATGAAAATTAATAGTAAGATTGAATTTGTAGAAGGTTTTCCAAATGAATTGTATGAAGGTTTCTCACCATCCGTTAATAATCTGTTATTATTAGATGATCTCATGGTAGAACTAGGGAATGATAAACGTTTGACCAACTTATACACAAAAGGTGCTCATCATCGTTATTTAAGTATAATTCATATTCAGCAAAACTTACTGTAAAAGCCTTTATTTTCGCGGGGCTTTATTTCCGCGGAAAGCCCAGGTGCATCAAATTCGCGGTGGTTTAATTTTAGCGCAACTACGCCCATTGAACTTGGTTTTTCGAATAGGAAACTGAAAAAAAGCCCCTACCCTTATGCTAAACGTCTCACACATTCATCCATTCTAAGCTTGGCCTCACAACAGTGAAGATGTCACTATCAGTGGTTGCTAATGAAATAAATTTATCCAAACCTTCCAAAACCATCTTCTGTTAATGGCATTGTACCTTCAACTGTTGCATTTGAAATTATTAGTAAAAATACAGAGATGATAATTGTATGTTTTCCAGATTGTGGCCTTGGGTTTTTGTAATCATAAACATGGAACAGAATATGCTGACATTTTGGGGACAATGTCTATTTTTCACGTGATTTTAGTTTTGGCGGAGGTAATAATTTAGCGCAAAAGTCACTTCAGCGAAAATAGCGAAAATAAAACCTCAGCGAAATCAACCACTTTAAAGTAATCAACTTACATGCACCTCGAGCCTAAACATGCTTTTCTAAACGCCAAGGCCGTCACGACGCGTGTTTCGCCTCCCCACTGCGTAATCGACCTTTCCGACGTCCTAAACGGCCCGGCTTTCGTATACTGGAGCGCCTTTGAATCCCGTACCCTTTTGACCTGAACGGCGTGCCATACTCTCGTACTCTCGGGCTGTCGGGCTCTCAGTGGTTTTAAAGGAGATAGGACAGGGCGGGAAATGTGGACTATGACCAACCCTGCCATTGGGTAAATTTGGACTACCCGCCAATTAGTCTGTCCATGATTGGCCAGAACGGGTTCAAGAGCCCGGGCTCTTGGTCCACTTTTCCCA
>JAVBJR010000216.1:0-3241 GCA_031546965.1 Dysgonomonas sp. | reverse complement strand
CCACGGCGACCGTCTTGTGCAACCTCACGTGTAGAATTTGAATACCTCTCCATAAAAGGCACTAAACCTGTAGAAGTCAAAGCCGAATTTTTCACCGGAGATCCTTTAGGACGGATGTGCGAAAGGTCGTGTCCTACGCCCCCCCTGCGTTTCATCAATTGCACTTGCTCTTGATCTACCTGCATAATTGCTCCATACGAATCGGCTGATCCATCTATACCAATTACAAAGCAGTTCGAAAGGGAAGCAATCTGAAAATCGTTGCCGATACCTGTCATTGGGCTACCTTGAGGCACAATGTATTTGAATTGATCGAACAAATCGTATAACTCTTGACTTGTAAGCCCGTTTTCGTACTTTTTCTCGATACGAGCAATTTCATTAGCTAAACGCCAATGCATATCTTCCGGCGAATGCTCATAGATATTGCCGGCAGCATCTTTCAATGCGTACTTATTGACCCAAACCTTGGCGGCTAACTCATCTCCCTTAAAGTAAGCTAGAGCGGCTTCGCAGGCTTCATCAAAAGTGTAGATTTTGCGTTCCATCTTGAAGATATTCTTTAATTTGAAAATTTATTTTGTTGTTGACTGTTTTTCACAATACAAAGCTACCGAGTAATAACGAATGTTACAAATTTTAAAACAATTTGTTTTCAACAATGTTCAAAGTTTCCCAAAATAAATTTCAAATATCTAATAAACAGCTTATTGTATTTTTTAAAATAGAATAAAATTTACCAAAATATAATTGCAATAAATTTGTAAGTGTAATTCTTTTTCATATCATGAATAACAAAATTATAATAAAGATATCGATTACAACAAATAATCTGCCTCGTTTTTGTTAACAAAATCGACAAAAAAAGTCCTGTTCAATATCTGAACAGGACTTCTGTATTTTAATAAAATAGAATCTACTTAATGTGTTTAATTCACACGATTGAAATTTTTATTTTTTTTCCCACTTTGTGTTACGCATGTCACCTGTTTCAACAAATGCTTTATGAAATGCAAAGCAATTGTAAGGATCCATCGGTGTGTGTCCACTGCCAGCGTTGGCTATGTATTCGCGCAACATGGGGCGATAATCGGGATGAACACAGTTATTGATAATTGCTTCGGCACGTTGCACCGGTGATTTTCCACGAAGATCGGCAACACCATATTCCGAAATAATTACTTTTACCGAATGTTCGCTATGATCTTGATGCGATACAAAAGGCACAAATGCACTGATTTTACCTTCTTTAGCAACAGATGGAGTAACAAATATAGATACGTAAGAACTGCGGGTAAAATCGCCCGAACCTCCGATACCGTTCATCATCTTTGATCCCAATACATGGGTAGAGTTGATATTACCAAAAATATCAGCCTCTAATGCTGTGTTGATTGAAACTAGTCCCAAACGACGCACGATACCCGGATTGTTCGAAAATTCGGATGGACGCAAAACAACACGTTGTTTGAAAAATTCGAGGTTTTTGTAAATTTTCTCTATCACCTCGTTACTTACAGTCAACGAACATCCGCTTGCAAAGGTGATACGTCCGTTTTCCATCAGGTCGATTACTGCATCTTGTATAACCTCTGTGTAAACTTCAAAGTTAGGAATCTTATCATTGCCTCCCATAGCGGCAAGCACGGCGTTTGCCACATTACCTACCCCCGATTGTATCGGAAGAAAGGTTTTAGGCATACGTCCTTCTGCCATTTCCTTTACAAAGAAGTTGGCTACATTTTCGCCTATTTTGGCAGTCACCTCATCAACAGGAGCAAAAGCGCCACCTTCGTTGGGTGTATTGGTTTCTACTACTATTATTTTTGCAGGATCTACTTTAATATGGTCTTTCCCTATTCGATCACTTACCTTATAAACACCTATTTCTTTGCGTTGGGGTGGGTCTTGCAACTCTAGCAAATCGTGCATTCCTTTCATTTCTTTAGGATGCCATCTGTTAAGCTCTACAATAACTATATCTGCCAGTCGGGCAACGGTGGGTGTAATTCCCACACCGCAAGTAGGTACTATTTCTCCATCTTCGGTTACATCGCATGCCTCTATAATGGCTACATTTACTTTACCAAAAAAGCCGTAACGTATTTCTTGTGCCAACTGCGACAGGTGCATATCAAAATAAGCGACTTCACCACTATTGATCGCATTTCTTAAATCTTTGCTCGATTGGTAAGGAGTTCTGAATTTGATTGCATGGGCTCTTGCTAAAGATCCATCGATCGAATCGCCGGTTGAAGCACCTGTAAACATCCCTATTTTAAAGGGATTACCTTTTGCATGCTCTTCTTCGGCATATTTAGCTAAAGCTATTGGAACAACTTTTGGACATCCTGCTGCCGTAAAACCACTAAATCCTACATTGTCATCATTTTTGATAAGGCGCGCCGCCTCATCTGCATTCATAAATTTTAATGCCATTTCTTTTTATAATTGATTATAGTTATTGTTCCAAGTGATTAGTATCTTCGCTCGAAGATAAGTGTGTGGACAAAAGCTCTTTTAAAATCCTCTGCGGTATTCAATTTCAAATCGAAAGCATCTTCTTTAGAGTCTTCATCCTTCACAAAATTTTCATCATCTCTAAAGGCTGATTGGGCTTGACGATCAATATGTTGTTGAATAGCCGATACTCCTTCGTTTGCAAAGTTATATTCGGCAGGTTTTGCAGAAGGTGTACTTTGATATTGAGGATTTCTTGAAGTTTCGTTTACTTGTTGAGGTCTTGAGAACGGTGCAGGTACCGAAGTGATAATTGGACGTGGAAACGAGGAAAGAGTTCTTTCCTTATTTTTATTTGCTTCCTTTTTATAAGTTCGTATAACATTTACAATTACAATAACCGCAATTATTACAAATACGATCGTACCTTCCATACAAATTAATCTATATTATGTTGAGTGTTTTGCACTTCGCAAAGGTACAAATTATGTATCTGAATATAAAACTTTTTGTCGAAAACATTTTTGCTTGAAATAGACTAGATAATGCACTTAAACACAAAGCCGTCATGTCACAAAGCTTTTTGTTTTCGATGACTGTAGAGGCGAAAAATTTTTCGTCAGTTAGTTTGTCGAGCGTATAATTAAGTATCATAAAATAATTAATGCGATGTTTTTAGCGATTTGTTTGGTTTACTCATAAGTATTTCGTATATTTATCTTTAAATCAATATATTATATGCGACTCGTAAGCCTTTTGGAAGCAGAAAAGAATCAACTCG
>JAVBJR010000313.1:0-4099 GCA_031546965.1 Dysgonomonas sp. | reverse complement strand
TTCTTTTTGCAATTTGCACGATTTATGGCCAGAGCTTGGTTTAACGCCTCCAAGTGTTAACTCCATGGACCCCTTCCACCTTCAAAACCAAACCCCGGTGTCCTATTACATCACCCGACCACAAACAACCAAATATTTGCACACAACCAAGAATTACTATCCTCATATATTTTCACATGAGGGACATCCATATATAAATGGTGCCAAACATTGAAGGGCACTGTGACGTCACATTTTTAAATTATATTTACAGTATACCATAGCAATAAATGTCGTTTTTCCTTTTTGATTCAAGAGAATATTCGTAGAGTTATATTGAGGCAAAGTTTGATTGACAGACTCCAGCTGGTCCCCAAACTGCACCAATAAGAGTGTGGCAAATTAAAGATGCAGCAGGCTCACTATACTGTACCATAATGACTATTTGTTTCCTTGTATTATGCTCATTTTGTTTATTCCTCATATTTCATGTTTGGGTTTAATTGAATATACTTGCAGTGAAATGTAATAACAGAGGCAATGAGGGCTCACAAATTATATTGTACATATGTACCGGGTGAACATAAAGTCTGGAAACATTGCTGATATCTTTTGAACTGTAAAAGATAGAGGAATGGTGATGTGGTGGTTGTAGAGGATGCAATACAATGCTGAAAGAATATGATGTGTTCAAAATTGCCGTACAACCTTTCCTTCAGGGTAATCGGTGTTCTAACTTATCAACCGTTCAAGATAGAACACGACTGACCTTGAAGGAAAGGGTCATACGCCAATTTCTAATGCACGGTTCGTTTGGGACTGTATTGCATCCTATTCAACCACCACATCACCATCTCCTAGCTATTTATCACGGTTCAAAAGATATCAGCAATGTTTCCAGATTTTACAATCATCAAGTATAATAATATTAACCCATGTAGGCTAACTTGGGGCAAGATGATGCGTAGGGCAAAATGACTTAATCCCATTTATAAAAGCGTTTTACACTTTTAAGTTTCGAAAGTGCCCCTATATTGAGGCATCACACTTGTTTACACACGTGATAAGCAATTTCTGGCATAAAGCAGGTATTTGTTAAGGTTGAGCATCGGCGATCACGTGACCATGGTGGGCGGGGCTAAACGGAAAAATTTGGTTTTGTTAGTTTATTATCCGTAAAATTCTAAGCATGTAAAATTCGCGAAATAAACGCTATTACGTAAACGGATGTCCTTACCTATTTTTATACATTTTTCCGATGATATTTGGCTGACCGTTGGAGCTGAAATGAATTTTGAATTCAGTGATTTTTATGTTGGCAGCCGTGCTAGAACACCATGCAATATCGGCACGAAATAATGCGCGGAAAAATGAAAACTTTATACTGAAAAATGAAATGTTTTATTCACTATACAGATTCGAATGTTTTTCGTAATTTTACAAACGTCATTCTTGGCATTTTCGGCATTACGACGATGCGGGACCTCTACCGCAGACATGAACCAGAACACAGTATACTATAGGGCAGGACCTGGCACTTCCTATTCCGTAGCATGGGAAGCAATGAAACGATGTAGTGATTGGCTGGCGCCATAACGTCCTGCTTGACGTCATTGTGGTATGGCCACAATGACGTCAATTCGGTACACAGGTGTATCAATGTTAATACCGGTTGTGGGAGCGGTTACGACGAGGTCCCGATCGAGGAAGTGAGAGTGAGTAAATTCTCTGATGTAGAAAGAAAGATCATTGCTTTATTGTTTAAATGCTGTATTTGAGGTGCTGTTTTATTTTGCCCTTGGTTGCACGATCGGAATACCGATACGGACGATCGCAATACCGGTACATTGACTGCACACTTGTTCGTCACCTGGTGTGCAAAAATTGTACTTTCGTTCGTTTCACGAGTGCAGGGTCCTGACCTAGTATACTGTGTCGATCCTTGCATGAACGCTGCATGTAGCACTGCTACCGCTACCGCACAGCTACCGATACCGCTACCGCTACTTGCAGCGTTCATGTCTGCGGTAGCAGTCCCGCAACGTTGTACCGCCGAAAATGGCGTTTGTAAAATTACGAAAAACATTCGAATCTGTAGTGAATAAAGTGTTTTATTTTTCAGTATAAAGTTTGCATTTCGTGCCAATATTAGTGTTCTAGCACGGCTGCCAACATAAAAATCGCTGAATTCAAAATTCATTTGAACTCCAACGGCCGGCCAAATATTATCGGAAAAATGTATAAAAATAGTTAAGGACATCAGTTTACGTAATAGTGTTTATTCCACGAATTTTACATGCTTAGAATCGATCTTTACAGATAATAAACTAACGTAACCAACTTTTTCCATTTAGCCCCGCCCAAATGTATAATGCCCGAAATTGGTTAGTGACCATAAATGAATTCACATACACGGTAACATCAAGTGATTGGCCACCTAGTGCTAGCGATCAAGTTTTCAACCTGATGATGTCTTTGTGTGACCTTGAGTGCAGATGGGTGCGAAAACCAGCAACCCCTCAAGTTGTAATATAATCCGTCAATGAAAATTTGAAAACGGCAGTGATGTACTGGTTGAACTCCCAGGAATTTTATTCAGCAGGCTTAAAAAACATTTTTTACTGCGTCCAGGGTGCTTGAAAAACTATAGTGACTACACTGTAAAATAAAGTGGTGATGTATATGTTTGAAACAACCAATATACATATTTTTCCTTTAATTGGTTTTTGATTTCTACACAATCGGCCCTTACTTTTGAAATGAGCCTCGTACATCATTATTCTGATCGCTTTTATCCATTGCCATGGACGAAATCGCTCAAATTTCTGCCTAGGAAAATAAAATAAATGAGGGTTTTGTTCTGAGTAACTGTTGTCTGCAATCCAACAGCACTGCAACAATTTCCTAACTGTTTTTACTGCTTAACATATTCATTCCTATGTCTAAATCATGCTTTAGCTAAACATGTGGTACAACCAAGTGATGCAGTTTTCCAATACTAGGTGGCGCAAAACGCATGGGGATGTTAAGGTCCCTTACCTATTGGCACGTACAGGTGCAAGAAAAATACTCATTTGTTAGAAATGTTGCATGTCACTTCTGTCACAGTTACTACACAAATATCACAACTTGGCAATTGCTGCATTAGCAATACTCCATGTTTTTGGAATTTGCTGTCAAAAAAACGACAATAATAAATAACTACTATATAGTTATATCAGCTAAGACAGTTTTGATCCATATACTGCGTCTCATGCAAAAAATATGATGCCATAGCATGTTACTTAACAAAGCATCCCATTGTATGTAACACATGCACATCAACTGTATAAAGTTTGACAAGGAAGCATCATATATGATCACAATGACATATATATTGATAAAGGGAAAGTTGTAACATGCAAACTAGTGGCAGCTGCACTTTTGACAGAACCATATATACTAGTGTGACAACTGAATAAGGTGGTAGCTTGCAAATTTAGCAATAAAAGCGATATTTGGTCACTGTTTACCATGCTATTGCCAATAATCCCCCTTAAAACCGCAGTAGGCCTATACGTCAGCAAGTAACACGGATCGCGGTGTGTCCCATGACATTGCACACAATGTACCCCTAACAATGATGAATTACCTATCCAACTTCCCCCACCACCACCCAAATATACACTGCAAAAAGGCACCCATCCATCCCTTAGACCTCTTTTGCAACACCCATGAACGTATCATGCATGCACACACAACAGCAAGGATCACTCACTCTAAACTAGTTCTATGCACAATGTGTATACATGCTTATGTAGAGCTATATGTGTATAATACGAGCCGTGAAGCATTCTGGGTGACAGAGAGAGGGAAAAAAAATCATCCTTAACGCGTCATCGAGCTGTGCTATGGATTTCTGCTATATAGCAAAGCGTGCATAGGGCATATAGGAGGAGCAATAGGTCCACCCCGATTTTTCCTTATGCTGGCCAACAAATTGCCAAACGATACAGTGACACCATTGTTGTGCAGTCTGTTATGCAGTAAGTGCCCCAGTGACGTGGTTAATCGGGCGAAAGCGACTGGGGCTTCGCGCCAATAAGCACATTGCCAACAAACATGGCCGACATTGCATATA
>JAVBJR010001058.1:0-4052 GCA_031546965.1 Dysgonomonas sp. | reverse complement strand
ATTGTTTAGTTAATTAGTTTAAATTAGGTTAGGTTAGGTTTTCTCACGCGACAGCAGAACCCTCGGAACGAACGATTACCGCGTTGTGACGTCATTCGGCAAACGGCGGATTTTGACAGAATGACGGTAACATATATAACTGCAGAAATCCTATTGGCCGAAATTCCTAAATGGCCTCGAACAGTTGACCCTGGACAATTTTCTGTATATATAAATAAAAGTGGACTTGGTGCATATATTCATGATAAACAATGTTGTTTGCGTATGTGATTTGCATCATTGTGGCATACGTTACTTTTCGAGTATGGAATATCAAACGAAATGCCATATTTGAAAAGATTCCTGGAAAGAAAGGACATTTTTTACTTGGTCACACGTTGGAGTTCCTCGGACCACGGGATGGTATTTACAATTGCTTCAAGTATAGCTATTAAATTATCATAATGTTTACTATAAGCAGCTGTTTTTTACATTGTATTTCAAGAAATGTTGAAACGGTTAGAGAGTTTTATTAAGGATTACCAAAAAGAAGGAATTGCTAAAGTATGGCTGGGCAATCAGCCAAGTGTCATTCTTTTTAGAGCACATACACTTGAGGTAAATAATACAAATAATATACGTTTCAGCTTCCACTTTTCTGAAATGTTTTATATTAATATTGAACAGCCTTTGGTTAGCAGTCATATACATATTTTAAAATCAGATTTGTATAAATTTATTCATCCATGGCTGGGATTAGGACTGCTGAATAGGTAGGTATATTGAATTGAACGTACATATTTGTGATGTTGCATACAGTCAATTAAAAAATCATTAATGAAAAGTTTGAACTTCTTTCTACTGCAATTAAATGTAGTATTTTTCATTTAGTTCTGGGAAAAAATGGATTCAGAGAAGAAAAATGTTAACCCCAACATTTCATTTTCGTATACTTGAAGATTTTTTGCCGATTTTCAATGAGCAAGCTGAAATTCTTGCTGAGAAGTTTACTTCTCATGTTGGAACAGTTTATTCCGACATTTATAAAGATGTTACATTGTGCACTTTAGACATTATCTGCGGTAAATAAATCATTAGTGCATAATTGTTCGTTATATTGTACATATATTGTCATATTGTCAACTCATGTAAATTATCATCTACAGCCACTGCAATGGGAGTAAATATAAAGGCACAATCCCAGCCAACATCTGACTATGTTCAAGCGGTTAATTTGTAAATATATATCCCTTAAAATTTCAGATAACTTTTGGAATGCCATGAATTTAGCTTTTCAATTGTAGCACGTGTTTCATGTTATATTATTGCAGGGCTGCAGAAATAATTAACAGTAGAATATTTATGATTTGGTATCAATATGATCTGATATTTAATCTCTCTCCCATTGGACGAAAATTCTACTCTGCTGTAAAAGTTCAACACGACTTCACCAATAAGGTATTTTTGCGTTCATTTAAAACTTAATTGAAGCACAACAATGGGGAAACAATCAGGACAAAACCATAATAGGTAGTTGTGATTAAACTACAGATATTAACGAGTTTACAATACAAATATTACTTTGCATAAGCTTGTGGTCCTATATATCAAGAGCAAATTAGTGACATAAAAATGGTGCAACTCGAGTCATGCTTGTGCTTATGAGCAAACTTTGCACAGATCGAGGAGTTGTCAACAATTAACCTCTCAAGTGAGCTCGTCGATCAGTGGTACATGCAGCTAAGCTTATGCTGGGGGACATTAATTTACAACTCCTAAAGTGGGGGAAAGCTTTCAGACCAATTAGACCTGAAGTGTTTACTAAAAGAGTTAGTTTTACTGTTATATGCCTATACATGACAATATAATGTGCCACTTCCCCCAAGCTCTGCATGGAAACAGATTGAAATTAATTAGGGTGTGCATTTTAGGAACCTGCGATCGTCACGTTTATGCACCAACAAAACTCTTATTTGTATTCCAGGTAATTAAAGAAAATCAGGAAGAATGTTGTTTACCTAAAAGCTAGGCCATTATTATACATATTTTTCCAACAATGGTCAGACATTGACGCAATCTTTATCAAAATGTTATCACTTTTATTTAACGATGACTTTTTGTTTAATAGACTATGTATTAATGAATATATAGTGATGGTTTCTTATCAATGTTTATTGTACATCCCATGCAATAAATACGGGAGTGCGTCCAGTACTAGTTTTTCAAACATTATCATATACTTTTTTCTAGGGGTTGTATATAGCATAATGCAATCGGTCATTAAATAATATCATATACACGGTGCTGCAAAATAGAAAATACGTTGACATTAATCGACATTTCAAAAAAAGTTTTTATATCAATTAAATTAGGGTTTTACTCTACTATTAATAGTTATTTAGAAGATCTTTTTGAGAAATATTTTCTGCAAAAGTTTATGGGCAATTTTTCAAATAGCCTGCAGGCTATTTATGCATGACCATGCATGCAACATATATTCAATTGCGTTCCAGGTAATCAAAGAAAAGAAAGAAGAATGTCGTTTAAGAAAATCCCAGCAAGCGAACGAGAGTTGTGTGTCAAATGAAGAAATCGCGTTTGGAGGAAAGAGGAGAGTTGCGTTCCTAGATCTCCTTATAGATATATCTGAAGATGGGAAAGTTCTGTCAGATCAAGATATTCGAGAAGAAGTGGATACATTTATGTTTGAGGTTTAATTTCCTAACAATATAATTTGTTTTTTAAATTTTACAAATTTGAAACTTGCAAAACTCTTTTGCAGGGACATGACACAACAGCAGCTGGTATATACTGGTCCCTGTATTTGCTAGGGTTAAATCCCGATGTACAAAAGAAAGTACATGAAGAACTGGATACAGTTTTTGGTAGACATTTTTATTTGGCAATTTGCTACTTCAGCTAACTGCTTATATTGGACTAATAATAGCATTGACCCTTTTCAAATATATCCTTAGCAGATTCATTGGACTCTCATGTAAATAAGGAACATCTGCAGGAATTGAAGTATCTGGAATGTGTTTGCAAAGTAATTGTTTTCGTTTGTATTGGCATGCTACTTAAGCATAAAATGCAGGATGTAAATATTGGATAATTGATTTAGTTAGTGGTCCGGGATAAAAGGTGTTTATCTTTATGTGCCAATTTACCTCCTAAATGACAATGAAAATACATATTTCCCAAAATCTTTGGGACTAAATGCTGATAGGCTGCCCTGCAAAACATATTTATTAATATTAATTAATATGATTATAAATTAAATTTGTCCATTATACACAGGAAGCTATGAGACTCTGTCCCCCAGTACCCTTTGTGGGCAGGCAATTGGATAAAGAGTTGAAAATTGGAGAGTATTTGATTCCTGCTGGAGTGACATGCATTATATTTCCTTACTTCTTGCACCGGGATGAAAAATATTTTCCAGACCCGGAAAAATTTGACCCGGTCAGGTTTTTGCCGGAAAACTCCAAAGGCAGAAGTCCATACGCTTACCTACCATTTTCAGCTGGTCCAAGAAATTGCATAGGCGAGAACAGACCCCATAAGATTGTTTATGTATATTTTATAATTGCCGTTTTTGAATTATATTTGTATACAATCATAGGTCAGAAATTTGCAATGATGGAAGAGAAAATTGTGCTTATACATATTCTTCGCAAGTTCCAAGTGACAACATTAAGCGATGCTGGCACTGGTGGGGACTTGAAAGCTTTTGTAGAACTAATTTTGAGACCTACGGATCATATTAAGATCAAACTCGACCGCAGGACTAATTATTATTTTTAGTTGCTATATTCTAAAACCGCGTTCAAATATGCGCTCAAAAATCTTATTCCTAGCAGACATATGATGCGAAGTTATGAGGTTGATACAAATAGCACTCCACCAATATCTCGATCCTCTTCTCATTGTTTATTATTGGAACTTTATACCAATTCTTTACATGTTTCGGTTGACAATGCAACCATCTTCAGAAGATTTACCAATCTGGAGGTTACAACATTAATAACTATTAGAGAAATTCAAAATTAATGTTTAAAAGACAAACGGCACAA
>JAVBJR010000495.1:0-10155 GCA_031546965.1 Dysgonomonas sp. | reverse complement strand
ATGCTTTTCTCGTCATTCAGATTTCATGAGTACTTCATGACTGCAGCACGGAGCATTGGTATCTGTGGAGATACAAGACCTTCAGATGCTAACAGTAACAACCTGTCATTGCATTCTGCTTCAACCATCAACACAAATACCCCAGGGACACCAAGTCCAATTCACTTTGGCAAACTGCCTAACTATGAAATCAAAAGCTTTCCATGTTGTTGGAATGACCAATCTCTGCTCACAGATGATGGAGGATGTAGCTCATTGAGAATCAACTGTGAAACACCCAATGGTACCACAATGATCATGCGGAAGTCTGGGAGTGACTCAACCAGTATATCAAGGTTAGAGTCAGCTTAATGTAATTGCAGTGTGCAGTCCCCAATGACCATAATTGAAACAAAGACACTAGGGAAGTACCAGTCAAGTGCCTCCAACTCAGATGTCATCTTGTGAGATAATGAACTACACACCAATGTGACAGACATAATGATATGATGTTCATAAATTTATTTCAGCTTATCCATGGGACAATGGAAACGACATTTATCGATGCTAAATTCAAGCTGAATCGGCTGTGTGTTTCAATCATAATAGCATGAATGTATATATTCGAAATGTGCTCAAAAATAAGAATATTAAATACATGTAAAAATACTGAAAACTGCTGATCAATCGATATGACTTAATTATGAATTTCATGTGGAAAAGTATTGTTAACTTTGTTTCATGTGAGCAAGTCCATGGGGATGAGTGCAATGTTTCTGTATATAGTTATTAAAAAAGTGTGCATCGATTTGTTTAGATGGGTAAATAAATGCCCACATATATAGTAAGTAATACACTACTTCACACACAGAATGTGCTATTGAAAAACGGAAGAATTAACCAGGCCAATGGAACAGTTATAAAACTTGTATTGTAATAACAATCACATGAGCTATACTGCAATGATCGTGAATACCATAACACAGTAGTGTTAAATACATTTAAGGGCTATCTGGAAAGTATTATTAGCCGTTTGTCATTTTAAAACACAGCTGTTGTAATGTAAAACGTTAAACAAAACGTTTAAAATGCATATTCAATTATTATTGTTAAATATTAACTTATATGTGAAAGTACTTCTTGGCCATGATGTGTTTTAGCTGTTTTAAAAAAAACTTGAGTTGTTTTGAGATATTTCACATATTTTGGAAACGGTTTGATCATCACAATTGAAACCTCCAGAGAGTGAGGATTTATTTTTGGCACATGTAAATTATTGGAAGGTGATACGTTCAAATGTTAAAACATTGTCCACTTTCTTTTTAAATCGGCAATGTGGTAGAATATGGTATCAGTTCACCATTAACTTCAAAATTTAGCTGCAATATTGGTTGATATCATAATGTCAGTCACCTGAATCTACTAGGCTAGGGTGGAGAAATAATTATACTTGTGACTATAGAAGCAAACGAATATGGAATATACACTTTACTAGTCTGGACTGAAGTTATTGATTGAAACAATTTGATACCAGGTTCACATCATGCACAAGGAATGTCAACAGCGTATCGCCTGGCTAGCTCAGTCGGTAGAGCATGAGACTCTTAATCTCAGGGTCGTGGGTTCGATCGAGCCCCACGTCGGGCGGTTTGATTTAAATGAGTTGTTTTAGAAATCAAGCATATAAAAATTGTCCTATATTTAAATTAATTTTCTAGAACTCAAAACATGGAGTCGATGTAGGGTTAATCTGGGATACACCAGTGAAGTATAGTTTCCTTTTTTTAAAAGAAATACTGGGAGCAAAATCCGCTCAAAATCAATTTTGCTGTATACCCAAGGATCTTGAACCATGATGTTTAAAAATCGGATATTGGAAAAACGGTGGGGTGTACGTGAATAGCAAATGCTTCCTAAAATTTCCAAATATTGTAGCTGAGCAAAGCTTCTGTACCCTTCGTTTCTTGTCATAATTCTTCTTCTGTTTTGCAGAGGCCTTCTCCTAGCTGGTTCTCTTTAACAAAAAGGTATACCTTGGCTAGGCGTGCCGTCAAATTCTTGGTGAAGTCTTTGAGGTCTTCGTCGCTGGGCAGCACAAGGTCGGCGACCTGTGCTTCATCCAGTTTCCACAGATATTCCAGTGGAAGACCCAACATGATTTCGCATGGGGCCAATCCAGTGGACTCATGGACAGCAGAATTGATGTCGAAGCCCAATTCCTTCAACTGTGCATCCCAGTCTGTATGCGAATCCACAAATGTACGCAGATGAGTAACGACAGTGCGGTTCACACATTCTGTCATGTTTGTTTGAGGATGGTACGGAGTGGTGTATTTCGGCTTTGTGCCAGCACCACGCCACATTTCCTCATAAACAGCGGACACGAACTGTGGACCGTTGTCTGAGAGCACATATTGCGGAAAGCACACAGCACAAGGAGTACATGTGCTCTGCGATTGTTCTAATTTTTGCAGATCGCAGTGGGAAAATGCAGACCAACTTCGAGTAGTAGTCTACTGCAACGAGAATGTTGTCGTGCCCCTGGGGAGTCCTCGGTAGGGGACCGATCAGATCCAGGCAGACCATCTTCCAAGTACCATCCGGCTCGGTGTGTTGCATAAGGCCTGCTGGTGGCTTACTTGTTGGCTTTGCCTTCTGGCACAACGCACACCCACGGCAATATCTTTACACGTCCTTCTTCATACCCGGTTAGTAGTGTCCACTTCTCACCCGCTTGTACGTCTTGGCATTCCCTAGATGCCCGACGAGCGGTGGGTCATGAAATTGCTGAATCAATTGCATGCGCAGGTTTTTTGGCACCAAAATCTTTAAGCAGCCGTCCAGATCAGCATCAACAAGCGAGTCCGGTTGGAGATACCTCATCAGAAGACCACGGTCTAGAACGCAATCCTGTGCAGCATCCAGGATCTGTTTCCTAACACATACATCGTCAGGCAACTCCTGGGCCAACACGAACCGGTATACCCGCGCGAGGAACTCATCTTCCATCTGCGCTTCAATCCACCCTTCTCGAGTAGGGTAGAAGTCCTCCGATAATACCTCGGATGCCGTGACCGTGTCAAAGGTATCTTGTAGACCCTCACCAGCTCCTAACGGAGGATTACGAGAGGGAGCGTCTGCCATCTTGTTGGTGGAGCCCTTACGGTACCTAACCGTGAAGTCCAGCGCCTGTAGCTGCAGCGACCAGCGCGCAAGTCTACCGGCGGGTTCCTTCAACTCTCGAAGCCATCTGAGTGCTTGATGATTTATCTCTATGGTCAAATGAGTATATTCAATTTTTCTGCCCAAACTTCTTAATAGCCCAGACCACGGCCCGGCATTCGTGTTGGGGCACTGAGCTTTTGGCCTCGGCTGGAGTGATTCCCCGGCTTGCAAAAGCAATCGGACGCTCAAGGCTGTCTACCTCCTGCAGCAGCACAGCACCCATACCCACACCGAACGCATAAGTTTATATGATGAACTCACGGTTAAGGTCTGGGAGTGCCACCCCAGTGCAACCCAACAGAAGTTGCTTTAGTCCTTCCACTGCTAGGTATTGGTCAGGACCCCAGGTCCACTCGCAGCTCTTCGACGTTAGCTTGGACAAAGGTTTGGCCAATGAAGAGAAACTTGGTGTATGATGATGGTAGTATCCGGTCAGCCCTAGAAACTGCTGAACTTGTTTCACATTCCTTGGGGTCGGAAACTCCACCACGGCCTTCACCTTTTCTGGATCGGGACCGAGCAAGCCAGGTGAGAGGACGTGCCCTAAGAAGTAAAACTTGTTGACACAGAGCTGCATCTTCTCTGGGTGGGCTGTCAATCCAGCTTTCGCAAGACGGTCCAACACATCCCTAACGTGCTTCATGTGGTCCTCAATTGTGTCTGAATAAATGACGATGTCGTCGAGGTACGCCATCGCCAACTTCCAGTAGGCTTCCCCTAAGACATCGTCCATCTGGCGCTGGAAGGTGGCCAGAGCATTCTGTAATCCAAAGGGCATCACCTTGAACTGCCACAGCCATCGAGGGGTCTGAAAGGCAGTCTTGGCTTTGTCCTCCTCACCATCTCAACCTGTAGGTACCGCGGTACAGATCCAAGGTAGTGAAGTACTTCGCCTTCCCAAGCTGGGAGAGAATCTCATCGATCCTCGGCATAGGGTACTGATCAGCGATGGTTACGCGGTTCAGTTAGCGATAGTCACCACACAGCCTGAAGGTACCATCCTTCTTGCGGACTATCACCACGGGAGATGACCAGGTGCTTTTGGATTTTTCCACCAATCCTTCCGCAATCCGCTGATTTAGCTGCTCCTCCACGCTCGAACGCTTGGCGTTGTTCATGGGCCGGATTGGGCTGCGAACAGGTGCACTCGTCCCTGTGTCAATGACATACTTGACACCTTTGGCCACTCCAAGCTTCTTTTGGAAGGTATTTGCGTGCGCGTTTAGCACATACAAAAGTTGTGACTGGTACGCAGTGGGACAGGCGGAGTGTTCCACCCGTTGCTGCCACACGTGCATACCAGCCAGCATGCATGCCATGAAGGACATCGGGGCTTCGAATGGCACGTCTACTAAAGGCATTTGTCGAGAGGATCAAGTATAATTGGCCACATCCAGAACGATTACTGCAATCCGCAAGAAGTCGCGTCCCAGGATGACGGCCTGCCGACAACCCCGCAGCACCACGAACGTCTGGAGACGGTAACCACCGACCCATCGCACCTTGATGCAGGCAACACCCGCAGAGGTGGTAGGACCAGCAGCCGTCTCCATCCGTACCGGAGCAGCTGTGTTAATCGTCACACCTGGCAAAGATTTGCACAGGTCGTAGTCGATGATGCAGCCGGAAACGCCAGGATTTCGGAGTGCCTGTGCGACTTTACCAGCTAGCTTGACACGCATAAGTGGGATCTTGTCGTCTGACATATCTCTGAAGAGACCACAGTATGTCCCCGACTTGGCCTCCGCTACCGGAGCTGCCCACCTAGCCTTTCTGGGTTGCTTCCTCCGGCCATCGGCATGGTTATTGCCAATAATCGGACCTCTCAGTTTTCTGCATTTGGGCAATTCCGGGCGAAGTTACCCTCCTTGCTGCACTTGTAGCAGACAAGGGGTCCCTTCGCCTTTCCTTGGGTGTCACTGCGTTGGGGTTGTGCAGTGGTAGCAGCAGCTGCTGCCGCCGGCTTCGCCTCTGAAGCTGCGGGTTGAGCCAGAGCCCCAGCAGCTGGTGGCGCAGCCGGTTTTAGTGCCGCTGCTGTGCCCCCACCACCCTGCTGCTAATTGCAGTTTCTATTTCTCCCGGTTACCGGTTGGGCCGTTGGTCTCACCCGCTGTGCAGGAGGACCCGGTGCGGCGGAAGCTGCCTCCTTGGCAGGCTTCGGCTTGTTATCCCATCCGAGACGTGACATAAGAATGGTGTTCTTGGGTGGCGGCACTCTTTCGAATCCGGCTTCTGCCACTATGCACTCAATGCTGTTGGCAGACTCTGCGAGTTCTGCTAAATTCTTGCAGTGAGATATGTAGGTGTAGGGTCGGAACTCCTTGCGCGTTTGTCGCGCAACTCGTTCCACCCTAAGTCGGCCAAAAGTGTCAGGAGATGCACTCTGGTAGTATTCCTCAATAACTGTGAGGAAACTCAACAGTGGTTCTTCGTCACCCTGGTAACAACCATCCAGTTCCCGCATCATTTGCATGCGGAAATCCTTGGGGTGGTGTAGGCTAGGAAATGCCGTTGAAATGAAGCCCACGTCCTCAAGTCCTTGATAGGAAACGTCAGCCAATCCTTCGCTGCTCCTACGAGCACATGTGGGAGAACTTTAGACAGGAACGCCTTCTCGGTGAACCCGTAGTGCTCGACGTACTCTTTCAACGCGGGCAGAAAATCCAGTGCTGGCTGGGCAGCCAACGGCTCAAACACGGGTGCCTTCTTTTGGAAAGGCAGTGGTGGGTCCGGTTTGCACCAGGAGGGAGTGAAGGCTGGCTGGCACCTATCCAGCAAAGCCTGAGGAATATCATGTAGCTGATGCACTTTTTCTCCGCTTACCACCACCGAAGCCAGTCTAACCGTTGCTTCAGGCGGCAGGGCAGCTGCGCTCACCGCAGCTGGGCTGGCGACTTCGGCCATCCCTGCTGGACGGGAGGTAGCGCTCACCACCGTGCGGCGGGAGCCTCTGCTCACTGTGTGGCGGGAGCCTCCACTCGCCACTGTGTGACAAGAAGCTCCACTCGCCTCGGTGTGATGAGAAGCTCCACTCGCCTCAATGTGGCAGGAGGCACCACTCACCTCGGTGTGGCGAGAGGCACCACTCGCTGCGGTGTGGCCTGAGGCCGTGCTTGCCGTGGAGATGGATGATCGATGGGATCCGTGTATCTCATTGTTGCTCCTTGTTCTAGGTTCAGGACCCGGAGCTGGGTCCAAATAGGTGCCAGAGGCTACACTACACCTCGGGCTTCCTACAACAACAGAGGTGTGGGTACTCCGAATGCTGTGAGTAGCCGATCGAACTTTGTTCTCCATCTGGGTAAGTGCGGCCACATGCCGCATGTTCGCCGCTTTTGCGTGTTCCTCTCCGTGGACACCAAAGAGCCTGCTCACTGAATCCAAGGTGTCAGCCATAAGCTGCCATCTTTTACAGTTTGCCTGGACAACAGCTGAGGGGACTGGGGAGCTCCTGCAGGCCGTGCTCCGTACTTCCTCTTGGGGTCCACCATCGCCCCCTGTAGGTGCCACTTCCTGGCGACTGGCAGCGGATGGAGCTGCACTAGGTGCTCTTGAATGTGCCGCACTTGTTTGACCAGTCGCTGGTGGTGTGGCAGAAGGGATGTTGTAGAAGAACTCTACATCGATATCTAGCGTGTCACTCAGTCTTGATCCCATGCATATTCGCACATGGAGAGATTCCTGGTTGCTGAAGCAGCCCTCGATGGGGTGCTTACAACGGTTGTAAGCAGCCCTTGATGGGGTGCTTACAACGGTTGTGGCCACGGAACTCGCCGGTAGCCGTGCCTCACCGAGTGGCTGGGAACAAGTGGCGGCCTGCTCCTTCACCCTCGATGCGATCGTTGCCGATTGGCCGGCAATGGACGTGGATGGAACATCATCTACAGTAGATGTTGGGGTGACGGGAACAATCCGCCTCGGACGTCCCCATTTCGTTTTCGCCCCCTGCGACGCCGGTTCAAGTCGCTCGTCGGCAGGATTGGGGTCCTCCATTACGTTTAACTATGTGGCCTGATTTACCGTAGTGCCACCTTTTAATTTACGGTGTTTATGAAAATCTAGCGTTGCACCTACAGTGTTTTTGGTGGCTCGTGGTCCAAGAGATGACACTCCACGCTGGGTTGCAGGTCCCAAAACCTGCCAACTACACTGGGCAACGATCCCTGGGCACTTGCGGATCCTCCCTTCCTGATCCTTTCTCCACTCGGTCGAACTACGCGACCCGCGTACGTTCAGACCCCAAAGCTCACTGTCTAGCGAGCTTCGGCGCAGTTGCAGATCTCAAAACCACTTGGGGACGGTTTGGATCGATGCAACTGCGGATCAGAGATGAAGATGGAGATCATTTGTAAGGGGATCCCGGACGGGCCCCCAATTATAGCGTCCTTAGCCGCTATAGAAATGAATCTCATGTGACTCAATTGTACGAGTAAAGGTACCATTTTATTTTTAACGTAGAATACGTTTTTGGTTTCATGTATATGGTATAAGGGGTACATGCAGCAAATTTTCAACGGATATGACGTCATCTCGCTTGCTGGAGGCCGCCATCTTGATTTTTGTAGTAGCCACCATCTTGATTTTTGTGGTAGCCACCATCTTGCTGTTTGTGGTGGAGCCGGTGGTGCTTCGGCTAGTTACATTTGTAGTAACATTTGTAGCTACTAAAGTAGTAACATTTGTAGCCACAAAAGTAGTAACATTTGTAGTACTATTTGTAGTTACAAAAGTACTAACATTTTGCCCGACATGGGCAAAAATTGCGTACGAGATTTCAACATTTCTGAAATCCCGTAAAGATTTCCCGGATTTCTGCAGGATTTCTATGGGATTTCTGGATGACTAATTTCCAGATTTCTCTTAACATTTCTGGATTTCACTATAATTTCTGGATTTCTCTGAAGATTGCCGGATTTCTCAAAAGATTCCCAGAATTTTCATTGAAAGTACCTTTGTTTTTTTAAATTTTTAATTTAGTGTTTTTATGTGTAGTTCGGCAATAAATTTATGTTTAAACCACAAATTCAAATTGGTCTTGGCCAAAAACCGCCAAAAAAGCCTCAAAATGCGGCCCAAAAGTCGAGATTTTCATAAATAAACTTCAGATTTGTCAAGATTTCCAGATTTCCAAAGGATTTCCAAAGGATTTCTAGATTTCCGAAGGATTTCCAGATTCCCGAAGGATTTCCAGATTTCCGAAAGATTTAAAGATTTTCAGGTTTTATTTTGGGATTTCTGAGGAGCTGTACGAGTTTCCGGTCCATGTCGGACCCCTCGCAATTGTAGTAACATATGTAGTTACAATTGTAGTAACATTTGTATTTACAATTATTTGTTCACGTATTCTACGTTTGGATGGTGTACCCCCGGTACAGCTCCCTGTGTTTTTTCAGCATCAAATCCTGGCACTAGGCCACTGGATCTCCACTTATACTCACAAATTACAGGTTTGCCCAAATGTACACCTTCGCTCTTGGTTGGTGTCCTTTGCCGACTGTTTAGGTTTTCCTTGCTATGCCATAATGGAGAGATGATTACGAACAAACTTGAGTCTCAAGAGCACTTGGTATTTACGAGGGCCACAAATTACCATGATTGGTCAAATTTGTGGCCAACAGAAAATATGAAACCCGTTGCAATGCTAAAAGATTGGCTGGCCGGAATCAAGTTTTTTCAGACGTTAGAAACTACGTTTTTTATGCTTCGCGTTTTTTCTCATAAGCTGAGGGGGGTTGCTAGGCAACAGAGTTGAAATCGCGAAGTGACACAATTTAGAGCACTCTTAACAACGTTTTCGGGGGTGGGCGTGGGAGGTAAGACTTCGGGTCGTTACAAGGGGCCACTCCCACTCTGGGTTGAGCGGGGATGGCACCTGTGCTAGAAGCGCCCCCTGGCGGGGACCAGGGGCGTGACGAAATCGTCTGCTTGAAGCGCAAATAATTCGTTCGAAAGTACCGTGTTGGCAAATTTTCGCTCTAAAAAGCAGACGATTTCATTTAAATTTTCACGATTTCCAGAGAAATACTGAACGGATTTCACCCATATATACTCCAAAGGATGTTAACAATACAATAACACTAATTGTCACAAAATTGGCACGTTTATCTGCCTTAAACGCGATTTTGTTGCCGATATGACACAAAAATGAGCTTTTCCTATGCAAATTCGAATGTTTTCGGCAACGTTTGAATTTGTGACGCTCTCGTGCATAAGCCCTGCACTGCAGCGCATTAGATGAGTTGTTGTGCCACAAACATTAGGGTAAAGCACGGTTTTCGAACGTCGATATAGTCGTTCAAGGCAGTAGAGGTTACGGGCATGGACACTGCAAATAGAATAGAACAAAAACGATAGCAGCGCTCTTGGTGGAAGTCTGGACAATCACCTTTTTACGCACTGCTATTGGTGGATTGCATGTGGATAACCACATGTGAAGCCCCGCGTAATTGCAGCATCCTATCTGCATGCTTGCTCGTGGATTTTGGTCTGCCAGATCTTGGACGATTGTTGACACTACCAGTGTTTTGGAATTTTCTCCACACAGCAGACACTGTGCTTTGTGTTGGAGTTAGTTTTGCAGTTAGAGCGATATAAATCGTATTGAGTTATTTCCATAGTTAAAGTGTTATAGTTTGATATAAGCATTTGAAGCTTTGGGTGCAGTTTCCGGTGTTAAGTAATTCGAAGTATGTTATGCACTACATGTTGTATTGTAGTAGACGCGAACTCAGGTAGGAAATTCACTTAGACCCGTTCTCCAACTTTGGTTAACTCAGGTTTTAATACACCAATAATTACCACACTGAACACTGCTGGGCTGGCCAGACACACCACTAGCTGACATGGTTTCCACAAGACTGCACTTTTTGACTCCAAACTCAAGGTTTAAATAGGAAAAATCAAGGGGGGAAACTAGTTACTAATGAATTAACATTCAACACCAAAGGCATT
>JAVBJR010000053.1:0-4207 GCA_031546965.1 Dysgonomonas sp. | reverse complement strand
GCTCCACTCATTGCTATTCAAAAATACAACCCCTAAAAAGCCCCTAAAACAGAAACAAAACTTTCATATTTATTATATACAGGGTGAACTAAAAGTCTGGGCCTTAATTTATATACATAAAACGGTGACAATTAGAATACAAACTATCTCACAGTTGAATAGGAAGTGACATGCAAGGAATTAGAAAATCATATCGCAAATGACGTTTGACTTTACCTTCAAGGTCATAGCAATCCTACCTAGGAAACTGTAATGCTAGGAGCACACTTCGCGCTACTGACGGGCGAATCGCGAATTAGTCGCGCAAGTATCGCCAGCGATTGGATAGCGTTCCTATTGTGCTATACACTACGGAAGAAGCGAATTTGTCGCGTTCGAGCCGTTTTCAAAATGGCGGATGAAGATGAACCAATAGACCTTTTGCTCAATACGCGAGCGCCGTCTGGTGAGTACGGCGCGAACACTTCGGTGATATAAAATAACAATGGCTGCTGCGTCTGCATTATGTAAAAGATCGCAGAGGACATCTTGTGTGCTGTTATGCTCAAATACTGCAACAATACATTCCATTTAAAGGAGAACTGACACGGTTTTGTAAGGTACCCTGATAATCGGCTAGTAAGTAGTTATTGCGTCCCTTATAACACTGGCTAAAGCAGAAAACGATTAAAAATTGAAACAAAAAAATTATTAGCGTTTTACCGATTTACCTTGTTCTGTCACAATAGCACAGTATGAAGTGCCGGTTGCTTCAAAACGAATGAAACGTCTTCAACCAATGACATCCTAGTGAATGATGTCATCGTACAAACTACATTTCAAAATGCAAACGAATGCATTGAAGCCCAGCCCAATCATAGCTCAGCCAATCCTGAAAACGGCTCTCCCGTCGTCGACGTGATTCGTACGCGAGGCGAACAATGAGCGCCCTATACTCGTAGCCGCTCGTAAGCCGCTCGATCCCCAGTGCCATTTTCAGTGCCGTTTCCACGGAAACGCTTTGGCCGCGCATTCGGTAAAATGCTAATAACTTTTTTGTTTCAATTTTTAATCGATTTCTGCTTTAGCCAGTGTTATAAGGGACACGATAACTACTTACTAGCCGATTATCAGGGTACCTTACAAAACCGTGTCAGTTCTCCTTTAATGTCTTCATAGACCAAAATGTCCCTGGCTGCCTGTAAGGGACCATCGGTACGTCACCCGGTTGGAATGCTGCACTGCGAGGCCAAGGGCAACGACCGTCCTCTACATCAACAAGGGCGCTGACGTCAGCAACGAGAAGGGCCGAGAACGTTCTCCAAGGAAGGCGGCGCGTGCAGGGAAAGTTCGAGAAGGGAGAAAGACAACCTATAAAAGGGGGACGAAAACAGTGAGAGGGCAGTCTGGCAAGGGGAACCTCTGCAGGCTACAATCGCCGTTTCTCCATCGGACGTATCGTTGGTCCCGTTTCTCGTGCGAATGATTGACAGTCGGATTCTATGTATCGCCGTTCCGCGTGGGAGTGTGATTCGGGGAAAATAAAGATAGGTGAACGGGTTATGCATACCTGAGTTAAAACGTGTGCTCATTCTCTACCGGGAACTCTTCGCGGAACCCATTAGCCCTGGACTGGGAAGTTCGTCGCCAGGATCAGCACCCACTTGGTCGAGTCATCTACACACCAAAACTACAGTAAGACAATCGCGTCGCTCGCAATCTCGACAAGCATCTTGTATGCCATTTTAAAAACCGATCACCCATCACTAAAGATAGACGCCCATCATTGAAATTGGTATTGACGCACGATTTTCCCCTCATTCAATGGTTCAGCTTTCTACACCAGGTGGCGAGTGGTCGCGCGCATGCGCAGTAGCGGAAGGGGAGAAAGGTCTATTGAATTCAAATTTGAACTCCATTTTGATGCGTCTTTTCTATAGGTATTGCTGTGTTGCAAATTCAAATTTGGACGCCATTTTGACCCCCTTTTCCGTAGATTTTGTTGCGTTATCAATTCAAATTTGGACACTCTTTTGATCCGTCTTATCCACGGAGTTATATGCTAAATTTAGATTTGGGCGCCATTTTGATCCTTTTCCATAGAGTTTGCTTTGCGGCCCATTCAGATTTGGACGCCATTTTGATGCAAATTGTCCGTTGAGTTTGCTGGCGTGTTTTTTATGTGGTCAATTCAGATTAGGACGCCATTTTGATCCTTTTTCCATTGAGTTTTTCATTTGGTCAATTTGCATTTGGGCGCCATTTTGATGCAAATTGTCCGTTAAGTTTGCTGGCCAGTATCCTATGTGTTAAATTCAGATTTGGACGCCATTTTAATGCAAATTGTCCGTCGAGTTTGCTGGCCACTATCTTATGTATTAAATGCAGATTTGGGCGCCATTTTGATGCTATTTCATTAATTTTATTACATAATCAATACAAATTTGGATGCCATTTTGATGCAACCTTTCCATTGAGTTTCATATAAAATGACTAGACCTGTGTGTTGCTTATTGGCTGTTGGATTTATCACATGGTTATGGACGCCATCTTTATTAGTAGTTAGCATCTGTTTACTAATTGTGCAAACCAATCAATCTAACTATGAGGAAACCTTTCAGTGAATAGGAAACTAAGTTTAATTTAGTATTGAATGTAGTGAAGAAATATAACATTAAAATAATTAATAGAGTCATTTTTGTTTTTTATCGTTCACGCAGGAACACCATACCTTCAAAGAAGTCTTCTGAAGAACACCATCCCTTCCAGATTCCCATGGTCATCGGAACCATCGCAATCCTCCATTACGCGAGAACAGCGATTGACAAAGCGGGAAAACACGAAAGCCTCCAACTCAAGTACGGAACCATGTCCCAAAACCAAATGTGCAGCCATCATTCCAGACTTACCCAACGTACTGTTCATTGCAAACAACAACCTTAACGAAGGACCAGTCGAAGTGATCGAAACCCCCGAAACCACCGAGCAAGAAGTATTCGACAGCGACGTGGTCACCGAAACCGAACAACCGATGCACATCTCCCGGTCCACGCAGACAAAGTACTGCACCAACTATTCCGCTCATCAGTTCCGCAATGACCCGAAAGGAATGGTTCACTTCACCGGCCTCGAGACTTACAATAAGTTTTTATACGTGCTGGACACGCTAGGAAGTGGTTCGAGTAAACTGAAGTACCGGTACTTCCAAGTCGAAGGAATGAGTGTCCAAGATCAGTTTTTCTTAACGTTGATCAAACTCCGAAGACACACGCCAGACATTGAACTGGGATACAATTTTGGAGTATCGTCTCATTTTGTGTCCAACGTCTGGGTGACGTGGGTGAACTTCATGTATATGCAGTGGGGCGAGTTGGGCATGTGGCCCGACAAGGACCTCGTCGAGTACGTCATGCGTTCCGATAAGTTCCAGTCGTCGAAGAACCTAGTCGAAGACAAGAAGCTCGGGGACCAAAAGATAGCGAGCATCCGGTCGCATAAGGAGATTATTAGCGGAGTGGAAAGGACGTTTAAAATTCTGGGTGAACCTATGAGCGTCACGGAGACCAAACTGGCAACACGGATAGTGAACGTGTGTTTCATGCTGCATAACTTTCGATCGGTTATCGTCGGCGAGAACGACATGTACGAATGATTAGACGCAAGTAAAGTCGTTAACAGTATCATTGGAAGAACCTACGACTTATTGCGAGTTCGCATCGTTTATGGTCAGAACTATGGCGGTATATCCAATCCCCTTCGAACCTGACTTTCGTTCTTGACTAATGAAAACATTCTTGGCAAACAAACGCTTTGAACAGGCCAGTTGGTCGATCAGTCCAAAACTGAAAGGCGTTATGATAGACTCGATCGTCTTCAAGCCAAATTGTACAAATGTCCATTCGATTCAATGGCAATGAAAAGACATGGCTTGATGCGGTCTGAATCTAGCTGTCATATCGCTGATCAGGCCATCAATCCAAACACGGGTACCTTGACCGTTTAAAACAGTCGGTTACGGTATGGCTAGCATTGTTGAGGATGCGTGGACAGATGGAAAACTGAACGCATATTAAGGCAGTACAGTGTTTTTAAAGGAGAACAGAAAGCTGAAATCGCGATTGCACAGATTTGCATGTGAACGTGTGATTAGTTAGTTTAATCGCTAGTCTACTCCGTAAAAATAATCCAGAATTTATTACTTACGCGGTTGATCAGGATTGAAATGCCG
>JAVBJR010000551.1:0-24132 GCA_031546965.1 Dysgonomonas sp. | reverse complement strand
TAGATCACGGATATTTAGCCGGCGACGATACCGATAGCCACATTGATACCTTAGCCCGTTTGTGTGACGAACATACTATTGCTTATGTAAAATGCGAGGATCAATCTGACGAACATTATGATGCTCTCTCTAAAATGGAGCAACAGATCAAAGAATTTCGTGATTTTGAAGGAAATCCATATAATCTGATTACCCTCCCAATGGCTGATAAAGTGATTGAGGATGGTGAAAGATTACCGGCAACCTATGCCAATTTTTTGATAATGAACGAAGTTGTACTTCTTCCGTTCTACAATACGGCAAAAGATTTAATAGCTCAAGAAGAATTGCAAAAAGCATTTCCAAGCCGAAAGGTAATAGGTATAGATTGTTCTGCCATAATTAAGCAACATGGCTCGTTGCATTGCATTACGATGCAATATCCGGAGGGCTTTTTGTAAAAATCAAAAATGTAAGTATATTATGAAAATAGGAATAGTACAACAATCGAACACTTCGGATATAGAAGTCAACATACAAAAGCTAGAAAAAAATATCAAAGAACTAGCTTCGCAAGGAGCCGAACTTATAGTATTGCAAGAGTTGCATAACTCACTTTACTTCTGTCAGACCGAAAATACTGATGTTTTTGATTTGGCGGAGCCCATTCCCGGAAAGTCGACCAATCGGTTTGGATTGTTGGCTAAAGAATTAGGAGTTGTAATAGTTCTTTCACTATTTGAGAAAAGAGCTCCGGGTTTATATCATAATACGGCTGTTGTTTTGGAAAAAGACGGGTCTATTGCAGGCAAATACCGTAAAATGCACATTCCGGACGATCCGGCATATTATGAAAAATTCTATTTCACTCCGGGCGATTTGGGATTTCAACCCATCGAAACTTCTTTGGGTAAATTAGGTGTTCTTGTCTGTTGGGATCAATGGTATCCCGAGGCTGCACGCCTTATGGCATTAGCCGGAGCAGATATTTTGATATATCCTACGGCTATCGGTTGGGAATCTACAGATTCCGATGAAGAAAAAAACCGTCAAAGAGATGCTTGGACTATTTCGCAACGTGGACATGCTGTCGCAAATGGTCTGCATGTAATTTCCGTGAACAGAGTAGGACACGAAGCAGATCCATCGGATCAAACAAACGGAATACAGTTTTGGGGGAGCAGCTTTGTAGCCGGTCCTCAAGGGGAGATTCTTTGGCGAGGCGACTACAATAAAGACCAGAACCAATTAGTGGAAATAGATATAAAAAAATCGGAAGACGTTCGCCGCATTTGGCCCTTTTTTAGAGACAGGCGTATAGACGCTTTTTCTGACATCACTAAAAGATTTATTGATTAAAGATTACAATATGATATAATATTTTCAGGATCTCTGCGTTTTGTTCTTGTAGAGGTTAATGTTGCAGCATGGAAGATATAAAATTATATAATGTATTGATCGTCGTAATGGCATGTGTAATTTCAATTATTATTGAGATGATGCTCTTACCAAGGGTTATTTACATTGCGAAGAAAAAACGGTTATTTGATCTGCCCGATAAAAGAAAAAAACATAATATACCCATCCCTCGCTTGGGAGGAATTACATTTACACCTGTAATTTTATTGGTTGCATTATTTTCTATCTTTTTAAGATTCAGACTTCAAATTTGGGATGAAGAATTGTTTTTCTACAGAATACCCGAAACTTTATTATTGGTTTGCGGCTTGCTCATAATCTATCTATTAGGAGCTAAAGACGATTTGGTAGGGGTTGGGTTCAAGAAAAAATTCATGATACAATTTTTGGCTGCTCTCTGTATTGTGGGGAGTGGTGTTTATATCGACAATTTATATGGCTTGCTTGGTATACATCAAATTCCCGATTTTATAGGTGTTTTGCTGAGTGTGGGGCTTATTATGTTTACAACTAATGCCATAAACCTCATTGATGGAGCCGATGGCTTAGCCTCAGGCATCAGTCTTGTGGCTTTGATGATGTACGGTATATTGTTCGGGCTTTATGGTATGTGGACATATGCAGGAATAGCCTTTATAATGATAGGCTTACTGATGCCTTTCTTCTATTATAATTTTTTCCATCCCACACGCAAAATTTTTATGGGAGACACAGGGTCTTTGACTTTGGGCTATATGATGGCTTTTATGATATTGAGACTAGTAAAATACCCTCCTAATGTAGAAGTTGTTCCCGGCGGTTTATTGTTGTTGGCATTGGTGGCTTTATTTATTCCCTTATTTGATGCGTTGAAAGTAATGTTTGTAAGGATTTCAATGGGGAAAGGACCTTTTTCTCCCGATAGAAATCATATACATCATAAATTAATCGATTTGGGTTTATCAAAAAGAAGGACTGTGTTTACGGTTATCATAACAGGAGCTATCCTTATTATTAGCAATTGGGTAATGCTTCATTATCTGAATTGTAATATCATTTTGATCTTCGATTTAGGATTGGGACTCATTGTGAATATGTTTATTTATAGACGTACCATGCAGACTAAAAAGAGACTTGCTACCGAAACTATTGAAATTGAAGTCGAAGCAGAATTGGGTGTAGTAGAAGAGGTGGAGGTTGTCGAAGAATAGAATCTCTCTGGCTAAATAGCAACTCCTACGGTAAATATACTTATTTTTGCATTAGGACACGATAATATAAGTTTTGCACATACCTCAATAGTAGAGCCTGTGGTGACAACATCGTCAACCAATAAGATATGTTTACCTTCAAAAAGACTTTTATTGCGGATATCAAAAATTCCCTCTGTGTTTTTCCAACGTTCGAACTTCGAATTTTTTGTTTGAGACGGATTGTTTATAATTCGTATAAGATTATCTTCATTTACCTCAAAGCCTGTTTTGTTGGATATTCCTTTTGCAATCATCAAAGCTTGATTATATCCTCTCTGTTTTAATCTCTTTTTGTGTAAGGGTATAGGTACAATATAGTCAACAGCTCCAAAAAATCCGCTTTTTAAAATCCCCTTTCCGCAGATCTCACCTATGTATGTAGCTAATAGAGGATTGTGTCTATACTTTATTTCGTGGATTATTTTTTGAATACTTCCCCCTTTTACAAAATAGGCAAATGAAGCTATGCGAACAAAAGGAAAACGACCGGCAAAAAACTCTTCCAATTTGTTGTCTGCACTCATCAAATGGTTGGTTGTGGGCAGTTGGTGTAAACAATTGATACAGATAGACTTTTCGCTATCAACGAGTCTGTTTTCGCAACAAACACATAGGCGAGGGAAAAAGAGTTCAAAGAAATGATTCAAAATAGTCTTCACCATCATTATCCAGTATTTTAGAGAGGCATTTTTTTATTTGATCCAACGAATATCCCCTACCCAATCCGAAGCGAACCAGCTTAGTCCATTTTTCGTAATCGTTGGCAGCCTTTACACTTTTGGCTTTATTCGCCAGTATCTTCATCAATGGAACTTCAAAATCGGAACTTTCGACCTCTTCGAAACAGGCACCGATGGTAGATTGGGGGATACGCTTTTTCTTCAATTCAAATACAATCTTTGCCTTGCCCCATTTGTTGAACTGTATTTTGTCCTTAATGAAACTCCGGCAATAACGTTCTTCGTTCAGAAAGTTCTCTTTCTTTAAACGGGCTACAATTCGCTCGCAGCTTTCGTTGTCCAGTTCCCAACTTTGAAGCTTTTTGCGTACGTCGCATTCGGCTCTTTCGGCTTTGGAGCAATAAGCAGCAATCTTGGGTAAAGCTTGGGTTTCGGAGTATTTCATTATTGACGGTTGTATTCGGCTCTTATCATTCGGTCGTTACCCCAAATATCTTTAATCAACCGGATATTCGAGAATTGTTTGTTTTCGAGCATTTTTACTGTCTCCTGCCCTTTCGCTCTGTTGATTTCAAAATATAATTTACCACCTTTTGTCAACAGTCGAGTAGCCACATCAGCTATTCGGTTGTAGAACAGGAGAGGATCATCATCCGAAATAAATAGAGCTGTATGAGGCTCATAATCTAATACATTGGTGTGCATATCAGATTTTTCGGAATCCAACACATAAGGCGGATTACTTACAATTATATCAAAACGTTCATTATCCGGATAATCGGCAAGTATATCTACCCTATTGAAAGCAACATTTACAGCATTGTTCTTACTGTTGAGTGAGGCAACAGTCAACGCTTTATCCGAAATATCCCACCCTGTAACAGAGGCTTTAGGGAGGTGTTTTTGCAAAGAGACGGCAATACATCCGCTTCCTGTTCCAATATCCAGTATGCGGGGCGTAGTACCCTTGTTTTCGTTTAAAATAAGCTCTACTAACTCTTCGGTCTCGGGTCGTGGTATCAGAACATTGCAATTTACGGTAAATGTCAATCCGTAAAACTCGGTTTCACCTAAAATATACTGTATGGGTTCAAATCTTTGAAGACGTTCTACAATCTTGCTTATTTTTAGAACTTCTTCTGATGTTATTTTCGTATTTTTGTCAGATAAAAGTGCCGGCATAGAAGTTTTAGTAACATGCTCGATCAAAAGCCGAACAAGTGCCGAAATTTCAGAATCGGGATAAAATTGAGATAACGATTTTCGGACATTTTGAAGTACATCTTGCATACCGGCAAAATTAAATAATTTTATTCAGTAAACAAGATATTAGTTACGAGTTGCAAGTTTGCTTTTTCAAAAAAAACTTTGTGTCTCTGAGTCTTAGCGTTTTCTAAGTCTTAATAACTGATGGCTGTTAACTGCTAACTGAACATTTATGGACGAAAAATATATGCAGCGTTGTTTACAGCTGGCTTCGTGCGGAAAGGGCTATGTATCGCCCAATCCCATGGTGGGTGCCGTAGTTGTACACAATGGAAAAATAATAGGAGAAGGCTATCATCGTCAATATGGTAAGGCTCATGCCGAAGTAAATGCAATAAATAGTGTTGCAGACAAAGACCTGCTGAAGCAATCAACCATTTATGTTTCGTTAGAACCCTGTTCGCATTATGGAAAAACGCCTCCCTGCTCACAATTAATTATTGATATGGGTATCCCTCGGGTTGTTATTGCAACGCTCGATCCCTATCATAAGGTCTCTGGTCGTGGAGTAAAAATGCTTCAAGAAGCCGGTATTGAAGTAAAGATAGGAGTATTGGAAGAAGAAGCTCGTTTACAAAATAAGGAATTTTTTGTTTCCCACACTCAAAACAGACCTTATATCTATCTCAAATGGGCACAAACGCAAGATGGTTTTATTGACAAAAAACGTAAAGACGGAGAAGCAAAAGAACCCACCCCCATTTCTAATAATTTAACCAAAACGTTAGTCCATAAATTGAGGTCGGAGGTTTCGGCTATAATGATTGCCACCAATACGGCGGTTAACGATAACCCTTCGCTTACCACCCGTTTGTGGTTTGGCAAAAATCCTCAACGAATTATTTTGGATAGAAGCGGGCGGATTCCTTCCAATTATCATCTTTTTGACAACACTGTAAATACAATAATATTTACCCAAAAAGTCAAAAAAGAAGTGGTGAATGGCAAGACTAGTTTCGTCCCTTTAGAGTTTGACAAAAATTTAATCCCATCTATTCTTAAAGAGTTAAATAAAAGAAAGATAGACTCTTTACTTGTTGAAGGTGGAGCAACTCTTTTGCAGAGTTTTATCGATGCCGGAGCTTGGGACGAAGCCTACATAGAAGTAGCAGACAAACGTTTTGTAGAGGGAACTAAAGCTCCCAATATACAGGGAGAAGTTACCGACGATCTAAAAATCGGCGGCTCACATGCAATACATTTGGCAAACAGTCAGAATTATAAAATATTATAAATATTAGGATTCTTCGGGTTTTAGTGGAAAATCTTTCTATTTTTGCACTCTGATACTGTATAAAACCGTATAAACAAAATGAATATAAAGAATATAACGCACCTGTTATCGGGTTTACTTCTTTTTCTCTTATTTCCCTCTTGCGGTGATAATGACACTACAACTAACTATAGTTCGGGATCGAAAGATGCTCAAATCTATTCGTTTGGAATTAGTGCCCCTATTCCCACAAGTGCGGACTATGCCCAAAGAGTACAAGATACTATTCGATTTAAGCAGGTCAACAATACTAAATTTGCCATTGATCAGGTAGGCGGAGTTATTTATAACCCCGATTCATTGATGTATGGAACAGTACTAAGTAAAGTAAAGATTACAATCACTTTCAACCCAACTGCGTCTCCTACCAAGGTAGTAATCACTACACCCGATTCTATCAAGGGGTATTCGTGGAATCTTACCGATTCGGTCTATCTCGGAAAGCTGCCTGTAACCTTTACTATAACAGCATCAGATGGTATCACCTCAAAACCGTATAACATTAACATTCGCACTCATAAGATAGACCCTGATACTATTATTTGGCAGCAAATGTCGACTTATCCGGCTGCTATCGGTCAGTCGAAAACCATATTAAAGGGTAGTGTTTTTTATACATATGGTCTTAACAGCGGCAATCCGGTTTTGTATACTAGTGACAAATCTTCTATCAATTGGGCGAAACAGACCTTGTCGGGCTTTGCAACTACAATGAAACCCGAAAGTATTTTCTTGATGAATGATATTTTTTATGCTTTAGATCAAGCAGGTAATGCCCATAGATCTGAAAATGGCATGGCTTGGACGAAAATAACAAATGGAAAAACTTTAACCTCCCTTTTGGGTGTGTTACCTGCCATACTTAGGATTGAAGATCAATTATTAGTTATCTACAAAGATGTGGATAATAAATATTATTTCGGAAAAACAAAAGATTTAATTACCATAACTCCTACAGGTACTGAGGTTCCTGCTAATTTTCCGTTACAAAAAGCTGCATCGTTTACAAACATGAGCCTTAACCCGAACAAAAGAATGCTTATTTTGACCGGAGGTATCAGTGCTACCGGAACCGAATTGGGTTCTACTTGGCTTGTGAGAAGTTCCGGTGACGAATTAGAAATGTCTCCCTTTACAAAAAATACATTTTTTAAAGGAGCAGGTCTTTCTAACTTCATATATAACGAAAATTTGTATGCTCTAAATCGTAATCAGTTTTATATTTCTCCTTTCTCGGGAGAGGCATGGGCTGTAGCTCCTAATAAACAAATGTTCGATTTGCGTATTGACATCAGGACAGGACAAACTGTAATTGTTGACGAAAGTAATTATATTTGGATACTCGGAGGAGTATTACAGTCTACCACCTTATCTGATGTTTGGAGAGGGCGTTTAAACAGCCTTATTCCATAAAATACCAGTAGCTTTGATATTTATGTGCAGAACAAAAATATTTTGATGATAAAAAACAAACATGAAAATAGAAACAAGATATGTGTTCTCCTGTTAATTTTCATGGGGCTGTTTTCTTCTGCAAATACATCTGCTCAAGAGTACGAGTACGAGATAGGCGGAATGACAGGTATCTCTACTTATATGGGAGATGCTAATAAGAGTAACCTTTTTAGAGAGCCTCATTTTGCTTTAGGAGCGGTTTTAAGATATAACCGCAATTTCAGATGGGCATATAAAGGCAATATTGTAATGGGAGGAGTTTCGGGTGATACCGGGAAGTCGGGAAATGTATTTCCGTACAACCAAAATACTTCATTCAGCAGAATGTTTTATGAAGTAGGAGGACAGGTCGAATACAACTTTTTTCATTATAGCGACAAATATCAATATTTGGGAACCAGGCGGTTTTCGCCTTATGTTTTTACAGGTCTTGGTATGACAATAGGGTCAAGCAACAAAACATTTTTCGGGATGAATATGCCATTGGGAATCGGATTAAAGTATAAATGGAAAGATCGCTTAAATTTTGGTTTTGAATTTTCGTTTCGAAAGCTGTTTGGCGATTCGTTCGATGTAACTCAAAAAACAAACGGCTTATCTTTAAATGATCCGTATAAGATAGAGAGTAGTTTTTTTAAAAACAAAGACTGGTATCTTTTGACAATGTTTTCGGTAACTTGGGATTTTGGAGTACGAAGCAAATCGTGTGTAGACAGTTTATACTGATACTGATTTAAGAGTTGACGAGTTAACGAGTTAACGATTATACATGTTAACGGAACTTGTGAACTCAATAAATAATAAAAAGACAAAAATAGATGTCGCTTTTAGAAAAAATAAATAAAGATCGCTTGCCGAATCACGTTGCCATCATTATGGATGGTAATGGGCGTTGGGCTAAGCAACGTAATCTCGATAGAACGTTTGGGCATAAAGAAGGTGCGGTATCTGTGCGTAATGTGATAGAAACGGCTACCAGGTTGGGCATTTCTTACATAACATTATATACTTTTTCGACAGAAAACTGGAACAGACCTGCCGAAGAAGTAGAGGCATTGATGTCTTTATTAGTTGAATCGGTCTCGCGAGAAACACCCGACTTGCTTAAAAACAACATAAGCCTTAAAGCTATAGGCGATTTAGATCGTTTGCCGGCTCCAACCCGTGCCGCTCTCGAAGGATGTATTCAGGAGACTTCGGTAAGTACCGGTCTTACTTTGGTGTTGGCTCTAAGTTATTCCGCACGATGGGAAATAACCGAAGCTACCCGAAAAATTGCTGCTGCCATAAATGCCGGAGAACTGACTCAGGTGGATGAATCTACTGTGAGCGATTTCCTAACCACCAAAGGCATACCTGATCCTGATTTGTTGATTCGTACAGGAGGGGAGGTTCGTATAAGTAATTTTCTGTTGTGGCAGGCTGCTTATGCCGAATTTCATTTTACAGAAACATTATGGCCCGACTTCCGTGAGGAATCTTTATACGAAGCTGTAGTGGATTACCAAAGCCGCGAAAGACGTTTTGGTAAAACGAGCGAACAAATCAACCGTTAATCGAATTAAACAAAAAGAACAATATGCTCAAAAGAGGTTTATTTGCTTTATTATTATCATCTTTTATATTTAACATCAACGCACAAGTTCAAGCGACGGACAGTGTGGCGATAAAAGCGGTGAATGAAGCAATAGCGAATTCAACTACTTCTGCAGACAATGGTCCACTACCTGTTATAACCTATACGCTTACTCCTAAGAAGTATGAGGTTGCGAGTATTACGGTTACAGGTGTGAAAAATGCGATGTACGAAGATTTTGTTTTAATTGGATTTTCGGGGTTATCGGTGGGTGATAAAATTGATATACCGGGTTCGGAAGTTACCAATGCAATAAGACGTTTTTGGAAGCAAGGTCTTTTTTCGGACATAAAAATTACGGCGACAAAAATTACGGGTGACAAAATTTGGTTGAATATCGACCTTAAGGATCGTCCTCGTATTTCCGATATAACTTATGAAGGTGTAAAAAAAGGCGAAAGAGAGGATTTAGAAGGCAAAATCGGTCTGATAAAAGGTAATCAGATTACCCCCAACATGATAGATAGATCAAAAAGTATCATAAAAAAATACTTTGACGATAAGGGTTTCAATAATGCAACAGTTACCCTTACGCAGAACCCCGACTTGTCGAAAGAAAATCAAATAATACTGAATATTGCCATAGACAAAAAATCGAAAATAAAAGTATACAATATTGATATAGAAGGAAATAAAGAAGTATCAGATGATGTATTGGAAAAAGCCATGAAGAAGACAAGGCATAAACACACCACATCTGCTAAATTTCGTAACTTTCTTCGCTCTACCAACTATGTACCCGAAAGTTATGACGCAGACAAGGCTCATTTGATTACTAAATATAATGAATTGGGATACCGTGATGCCCGTATTTTATGGGATACGGTTTATAAATACAACGAAAAGAAAGTACAAATAGAGATGAGACTCGATGAGGGTCAGCAATACTTTATACGTAAAATCAATTGGGCGGGTAATACCGAGTATTCGACCGATCAGTTGAGTAATCTTTTGAATATAAAAGCCGGAGATATTTATAATCAGAAAAAATTATCGGATCGCTTAACCGGAGATGATGATGCAGTAGGTAATGCTTTCTATTACAATAATGGTTACATTTTTTATCAGGCAGATCCTGTGGAGGTAAATATCGACAGAGATTCGGTTGACTTGGAGATACGTATTGTAGAAGGTCCTAAGGCGACTATCCGTAAAGTAATCATTTCGGGTAACGACCGTCTGTATGAAGATATTGTAAGACGTGAACTTAGAACCAAACCGGGAGAATTATTTAGCCGTGAAGCCTTAATGCGTTCGTTACGTGAGGTTTCTCAAATGGGACACTTCGATCCTGAAAAAATACAGCCTGATATTCAGCCTGATGCCGAATCGGGAACTGTAGATATAGCCTATCCTTTGGTTTCTAAGGCAAATGACCAAGTTGAATTTTCGGCAGGATGGGGACAAACGGGTATCTTGGGTCGCTTGAGTTTGAAGTTTACAAACTTTTCGTTGAAGAACTTATTGAATCCCGGATCTTATAAAGGAATTATTCCTCAAGGAGAAGGTCAAACTCTGCAATTGAGCGGGCAAACAAATGGTAAATATTACCAATCGTATTCTATATCGTTTACAGATCCTTGGTTTGGAGGAAAACGTCCTAACTTCTTGTCTGTAGGAGCGTATTATTCGATTCAAACAGGAGTAAACAGTAGTTACTATAACAATAATATGTTGAATAACTATTATAATAATCAGTATTACGGTGGTAATTCGGGAACGTCAAATTCGTATATGAATAACTCTTTGGATCCCGATAAATCGATTAAAACATTAGGTGCATCCGTTGGATACGGAAAACGTTTAAATTGGCCCGATGACTATTTCCAAATAGAAGGCGGTTTGTCATATCAATTATATACAATGAAAAACTGGGATTATTTTTTGATTCGTAACGGACAAAGTAATAACATCAGTGCCTCTCTTACGCTTTCTCGTAACTCTACAGATCAGCCAATCTATACCCGTCGTGGTTCTCAGTTTTCGTTGGGTGTACAGGCAACACCTCCTTATTCGGCATGGAATGGAGTCGATTATAGCAATTCTAATTTGGCTGAAGGCGAAAAATACAAATGGGTAGAGTATCACAAGTGGAAATTTAAGTCAAAGACATTCACATCTTTGATTCCTTCGATACAAAAAACTCCGGTATTGATGACTCGTGCCGAATATGGTTTCGTAGGATATTATGACAAATACAAAAAATCGCCCTTCGAAACATTCTATATGGGTGGAGACGGTATGTCGGGAAGTTCTTCGGGATATGCAACCGAAACCATCGGTCTTCGCGGATACGAGAACGGATCTATCGGATACTATTCAAGTGCATACACCCGTTTGGCTTTAGAACTCCGTTATCCATTGATACTCGAACCATCGTCGACCATCTATATCCTATCGTTTGTTGAAGCTGGTAATGCTTGGAACGACATTAAAGATTTCGATCCGTTTGATTTGAAACGTTCGGCAGGGGTTGGTGCACGTATCATGCTACCTATGATCGGACTAATTGGTATCGACTGGGCATATGGTTTTGATAAGGTAAACGGTAGCCGTCAGTACGGAGGTAGCCAATTCCACTTTATTATTGGTCAAGAATTTTAATAAGTGTTTATTTTAACACTATTTACCGATCGTAAAGTAAACTAATTTGAAAAAGAATCGTCTTATTATATAAGTAGATATAAATATTAGTCATTATGAAGAAACTTATTTTATTTTTGGGATTATTTCTTGCTTTTGCAACAAGTAGCTATTCACAAAAGTTTGCACTGATTGATATGGACTATATTCTGAAGAATATAAGTAGTTATGAAACAGCCAATCAACAATTAGAAGCAGTATCAAAAAAATGGCAAACCGAAGTAGAAACTGCCCAACAGGAAGTTCAAAATATGTATAAAACATATCAATCGGAAATTGTCTTTTTATCAGCAGATCAAAAAACAAAAAGAGAGAACGAAATTGTTGCGAAAGAAAAAGCAGTGCAGGAATTGAAGCGTAAATATTTTGGTCCCGAAGGCGAAGTTTTCAAAAGAAGAGAAGCCTTGGTCAAGCCAATACAAGATGACATTTATAATGCTGTGAAAGAAATCTCTGAGACCAAAGGTTATCAATTGATAATAGACAGAGCATCAGCTACGAGCGTTATTTTTGCATCTCCACGTATCGACATCAGTAACGAAGTATTAGCGAAACTCGGATATTCAAAATAAATTATATACATTTGCGATCAAAAGAATTTTAAAAAAAACAATAAAAACAAAGAAACCGAAGCATTATGTTTAAAAAATTACTTGTACTTTTTCTTATAGTTGCTCCGATAGGAGTATACGCACAGGAGAAACTAGCCTATATTAATACTCAGGAAGTATTTTCTCAAATGCCTGAAATTAAGACTGTAGAAACTAAATTGGCTACAAAACAGGAAGATATTAAGAAGAACTTAGCCGGAATACAAGCAGAATATGACAAAAAGTTAGAAGAATTTAAGGCTGATGCTACTACACCAACAGAGGCTATCTTGACAGATCGTCAAAAGCAAGTACAACAAATTCAAGAGAGATACGAAACTTATCTTGAAAACAGCGATAAAGAATTCCAAACTTTGCGTCAACAAGAATTGGCTCCTTTACAACAAAAAATGCAAGCTGCTATTAAAACTGTAGGTGAGAAAAACGGATATACTTATATTCTCGAAGTAGGTGCCGTTCCTTATATCTCAACAAGTGCAGTAGATGCCGGTAAATTTGTAAAAGCAGAATTGGGTATCAAATAATTTACAGACTGATTATATCAGGAATACAGAAAGGGTGGCTTAGTAAATTATGCCATCCTTTTATCTATTTTAAAACAATAACATTAAACAAAACAGAAGATGGTCGGTAAAAAGCTACTTTTATTCTTTTTAGGAATATCATTGATCCTCACTTCATGTAGTGACAAAAAAGGAGATCTTAAAAATGCGATTCCTGCAGATGCTAATTATGTTGTTTGTGTTGACTCCAAGTCATTGGTGTCGAAATCTGAATACGATATATTCAGTAACAGCACTGTTCAACAGTTTATAAGCATGTACAAAACATCGTTAAAAGATGAATCTGCCGTAAAACTATTGGATGCTTTTTTGAAGGATGCAAATTCTTTGGGCTTAGACCTTAAAGGAGGCATGTACTTCTATACAAACTATAAGGTATATGGTATTGTATTGGGTGTTAATGATACCGACAAAGTAAAGGAAGCATTGGTTAAGCTTTCGAATGTCAAAGAAGAAGATATCAAAAAAGAAGGAGATGTATATACCATTGCTTCCGAACCACAGGCATGCGTGTCGTGGGATGGGCATAAACTATTGCTGTTGGTTAATATTGCATCGGCTTACGGTCGTGGCGAAAATGCTGCAAACGCACCCAATTTGGCAGAGTTGGCAAAAGCACAATTGGCACAGGGAGCCGACAAAAGTATAAATTCGAACCCTGCATTTACCGAATTTTTGAAAAAGAAGGGAGATATCTCTGTTTTCTTCTCGATGAAAGGTTTAGATAAATCTCTAACCGATTTGTCAGGTTTAGTTGGGGCTACAGAATCTACAATTTCATTCAAAAAAATCTTTGCCGATATAGAAGGTCTGTCTACCGGGATGTATACTTTTTTTGAAAAAGGAGAGGTGAAATTTGAGAGTGCATATTTCTTTGATTCGCCCGAATCTGAAAAGAAATTTAAAGATTTGGTAGCTCAATTGAGTGGTGAAATCAAAGGAGATCAGCTAAAATATATTACCAGCGAACCTTTGTTTTTGGCATCGGCAAATATAAAGGGTGACGGAGTATTTTCGTATCTCGAAAAACTAGGGTTTATGGATCTACTTAAAAAAGAACTTCCCGACAGTATAAAAGCAGTGGATGCTCAAAATCTTTTGAAAAATTTGAATGGAGATATTACTTTGGCTTTGAATCCTCCGGTAGCTTCTAATGAAAACATGGGATCTTCTGCTCCTAAAATCGCACTTTTTGCCGATGTAGCTAACCCTACCTTAGTAATTGATTTTATTAAAGGAAAATTAGCCTCTGAAGAACAAATGTATACCGAATTAACTCCAACAAATTTCAAAATAACCACCGACGATAGTTTGGCTGTTTATTGGGGAACAAATGCTAATATGTTTTTCTTTACCAACGACCAGTCGGTGTATGACAATCTTTCGAAGACGGATTTGACTAACAATTATATGGCAGTTATCAAAGATAAATCCGGTGTTATGTTGGGCGATTTGCAGGCATTGCAACCATATATAGCTAACAACCCGTCATACCAGGCTTTTGGTCCTTTCTTGACTGAATTCGGAAAGTATGAATTTACTAGTACCAGCGACTTAGCCGGAAGCGGTAAACTAGAATTGAAGACTAAAGATAAAAACAGTTTAGCTGTTATTTGTAAACAATTGGATCAATTGATATCCAATTTGGGTGGAATGTTTAGATAAGATGAATAAAATAATTTTCCGAAATACACTTCCCAACATTTTTTCAGATGAAAAAGATTTGCAATCGGGCGTCTGGTTGCAGGACTTTAGCTTCAACAAAGGTCAGTATTATTTAGTGGAAGCCAATTCGGGTACCGGAAAAAGTTCTCTCTGTAGCTATGTATATGGCTACAGGGATGACTATTCGGGAAAAATTCTTTTTGATGATACGGATATACGCACCTTGAAAACGAAGCAATGGGATAATGTACGCCGTACGAATATCAGTTTGCTATTTCAGGAACTTTGCCTCTTTCCCGAATTGACAGCTTTGGAAAACGTGCAATTAAAAAATAATCTGACTCACTATAAGCAAAATAGCCAAATAGATGAGATGTTCGGAATATTGGGGATATCCAACAAAAAACATTCTCTAGTCGGCAAGATGTCGTGGGGACAACAGCAGCGTGTTGCTCTGATCCGTTGTTTATGCCAGCCATTCGATTTTTTGATACTCGATGAACCCATTAGTCACCTCGATGATAATAATGCGTCTATTGTTGCCGCATTACTTCAAAGAGAGGCACAGCAGCAGGGAGCAGCTATTATTGCCACATCTATTGGTAAGCATCTGCCATTAGAGTATATTAAAACATTTGCTCTATGAAACTGATTTGGAAATTGTTGCGTGAGAACGTAAGTAAACCGCAGCTGATCGGTTTTGCCGTCACAAGCCTTGTTGGGATGAGTATTGTTTTGCTAGCCTTCCAGTTTTATTTCGATATCAATCCTATTTTTAGCGGAAAAGATACACTTCTGAAAGACGATTATTTAACTATCACCAAAAAAGTGGGCATTCTAGGTGGTTTGGCTTCTAAATCGAACGGTTTTAGCCCAAATGAAATAGACGATCTCAAGAGTCAGCCTTTTGTAAAAAATGTGGGGGCTTTTACTCCCTCTCAATTTAATGTATTTGGCGGATTTAATAGTGCGAAGCTAGGTATTGAATTTAATACTGCCATGTTTTTTGAATCGGTTCCCGATCATTTTATTGATGTGGCATCCGATAGCTGGAGATTCTCTCCGGTGGATAATACTGTTCCAATCATTCTTCCTAAAAATTATCTCGATCTGTATAACTTCGGTTTTGCAGAGGCTAGTTCTATGCCTAAAATTTCGGAGCAACTGATCGGGCTGATAAATCTCGATATAATTATAGCTTCTAAAAATGGGCATACGTTACAGATGAAAGGACGTATCATCGGTTTTTCGAACCGTATCAATTCGATACTTGTACCCGAAACATTTATGACTTGGGCAAATCAGCAGTTTGGCGGTGTTCCCTCACAACCTGCCCGATTGATGGTTGAAGTTTCTAATATTGCAGACCCCAATCTTTCGGGATATTTCAAGGATAAAGGTTTCGAGATTAGTGGCGAGAATACCACTGCCAGCAAAATGTCTTTTTTCTTAAAGATCATCATCGCAATTGTTGCTTCGGTAGGAATCTTGATCTGTGTACTGTCTTTCTTTATTCTTATTTTAAGTATTTATTTACTACTCGAAAAGAATATGAACAAGCTACGGACTTTACGTCTTATAGGGTATAGTAAATCTACAGTAGTGCGACCTTACGAATGGTTAGCGGTAGGTCTTAACCTGATTATATTGATCTTATCTCTAACTATCACTTTTGTTGCGAGAACCCAGTATCTGAAATTTTTGGATAAATTGCTACCTCTAACAGAAGCAAGGTTCTCTATATATACACTTGTTATCGGGCTTATTATTTTTACACTTCTGTCTTTGCTGAATGTTTTAATTATCAGGCGGAAAATAAGATAGTTAGATTGATGGATATGACTTTGACATCAAGTAGTTGCAGACATGTTTAAGAATCAATAAATGGCTTTAGCCGTAAAAAAAAACATCTACAAATTTCTTTGCAGATATTTATCTTGTGGGCGATGAGGGATTCGAACCCCCGACCCTCTGGGTGTAAACCAGATGCTCTGAACCAACTGAGCTAATCGCCCTTTTAAGGGTAGCATTTTCTCTCAAATGCGATGCAAAGATATGGCTTTTTTCTTTTGTTCCAAACAAAAAGAGAAAAAAATTGAAATCTTTTTCTGATTTTTATTTACAGTAATTCGAGACCAAATTCATCCTTTAGTCTTTTTACACTTTCGTTTTGCTCTACCATTAAATTGAATTTTTCTAAAGAGGTGAAGCCCAGCTTTTTTTCATTCTCAACAGTTACCCTTACCTTCATCTGTATTTGAGTATTCTTCAAATTTTTGCGAAAGATCGGCATTATATTTACCGCATTATCCAACAATCGTTGCTCTTGTACCGGGTTGTTTACAACGACCTCAAATGTATCTCTATTCAAAAGATTGGGTAAACAATTGAGCATCGTATTTTTTAAATGATGTTCTTCGGGGATAGATTCAGCATAAGCTTTCCACTCGTTGAGGAGTTGTAATGGAGTAAATGTTTCGGTAAGTATTTCGGTGTGCTGCACTTCTGTAACTTCTTCTCCAATTTTTTGTTGTGACAGTGCCGAGATAGACACGCCAAATCCGCTAATAGAGGTGCTTTTGATTGTTTTTAACTGTTGATTAGCCGGTCTAGGACTAGGAGGCAGAGCCGACTGCGACGATGTTGCCTGTACAGCCGTTTGAGAAGCAAGAACAGGAGTTGAAGCAGCTACTACGGATGAGAAGATAGGTTCGATTATGACTTTTTTTTTTCGTCCACAGGTTGTGGATTGCCCGATAGTTGGCAAAGTCGAATAAGTGTCAGTTCAACTAGCAGTTTTTTATTTTTACTTATCCGGTAGTTTAAATCGCATTCGTTTGCCATCTCAATAGCCCGATAAAGAAACTCATTGGGGCATCTTTGAGATGTTGCAACATATCGCTCGCGGATAGATGCACCTACTTCAAACAATTCGGCTGTACGAGCATCTTTGCAGACCAACAGGTCACGGAAGTGCGAAGCTACCCCTGTTACAATATTGTGTCCGTCGAAACCCTTGTTCAGAATATCGTTTAAGATGAGTAGGCTTTCAATTACGTTATTGGTAAGGATTGCCTCCGTCAGTTTGAAATAGTATTCGTAATCGAGTACATTCAAATTGTCTATTACCGCTTTGTAGGTAACGTTTCCTCCGGTAAAGCTAACGACCTGATCGAATATCGAAAGTGCATCACGCATTCCGCCATCCGATTTTTGAGCTAAAACATTCAGTGCCTCCAATTCGGCATTAACGCCTTCTTGTGAGGCAACATATTTCAGATGCTCTACCGTATCGCTTATACTGATGCGACTAAAGTCATAAATTTGGCAACGCGACAGAATAGTGGGAAGTATTTTATGCTTCTCGGTAGTTGCTAAAATAAATATAGCATGGTGAGGAGGTTCTTCCAATGTTTTCAAGAAAGCATTAAATGCCGACGATGACAACATGTGAACCTCATCTATAATATAAACTTTATATTTTCCGATTTGAGGAGGGATACGAACCTGATCGATCAACGAGCGGATATCGTCTACCGAGTTATTGGATGCAGCATCCAATTCGTGAATATTAAATGACCGCTGATCGTTGAAAGCTACACACGACTCGCAGGCGTTGCAAGCTTCGCCATCGGGTAGAGAAGAAAGGCAGTTGATTGTTTTTGCAAAAATACGAGCACATGTTGTTTTGCCCACTCCTCGAGGACCGCAGAACAGGTAAGCATGAGCCAGTTTATTGGACGCTATTGCATTTTTCAGCGTAGTTGTCAATGCACGTTGCCCTACAACCGATTTGAAAGTCGATGGTCTGTACTTGCGTGCCGAAACTATATAATTGTCCATTTGAAGTATTTGATATTGCAAATACAAATCTAAGAAAAAAATCGGGGTTTTTAAAATTTAATTGGGCAAACGCATGAAACAAATAACCCTCGGATGAGTACAGTATAGGGGCTGGGCTTTGCTCTGCCCGCAAATTTAGGGCTTGGGCAGGGCAAAGTCTAGCCCCTAAGATTTGCGATTGAGACATTCAGACGTAAGGCATTACGTCTCTACTTGCTAATCTTATTTGGTACTTTCGGTTTGTACTTCCTTACCCGGGCGTTTTTTCTTCTTTTTGAACACTTGAAAAAGCTCCTTAAACCTCTTGGCTTCTTTGGTATATACAATACCCACACCTTGTGTGGTAGGGGCTTGTTCGTAAAGCTGATCATTGGTTTTATTAAAGGCTTTTAATTTTATACTCTTGGTCAAAGCATACCTGATATCAAAATCACCTATAAACGAATTGTCAGAAGTCGATTGATCGGCACGGTATCCCAAGTCGCTGTTAAACTCCAGCTTATCTTCCAAAAATTTACGAGAAACACTCACCGTCATATCCACATCACTGAATGTGCCATCATTCGACGATACATTGGCTCCAATAGCCCACTTGTTTCCTAATACACTACCCAACAAAGTATTTAATCCGGCTGAAAGGGCACTCGATGCAACACTCGTAACCAGCCCATCTGCCATACTGCCTCCTACAGATGTTCCTTCGGAATAAAACGAACCTGTGCCTACCAAAAATGCAAACTGTATGGTTTTTTGTTCGGCAGTAGATATCAAACTTTTAACCCGTTGTTTCATATCATCGCTGGCATCGGGTAAAGTTATATCATAGCTGACATCCATTTTATCCATATTGCCTTTGATTATCAAATCGCAATCGGCATTTACCCGCGATGCGCCATACTGATCGCTGTCGAAACTGCTGTCGAGGGTTTTCAGATCGGCTTTTACTCGTTTATATGCTGTTATGTTGAAGTTTGTCTTCAACGGATCTCCATTAAATGTAAGTTTACTACCCTCGCGTATTTTGAGTTCGAGGCTCTTTATGTTTTGTAGTTTCAGTTTTACGGAACCATCCGACACCGTATAATCCCCAAAGGCATTCATCGCCTCCGATTGCAGGTCGTACGAAAATTTAATCAACCCCGATCCTTTAACGTGCATAGCGTCGCCCGTAGTAGGGTTAATGATGACACCCATCTGAAAATCGGGAGTAATGGTAATGTCCGCAGACAAACGAAGAGGTAAGGTTTTTTGCACTTTTGTTACAAGTTCCTTCACCTTATTTTCTTCGGGCACATTTATGTAAACAATACTCTGATAAACACCAGCCTGCGAAGTCTGAGGCACTTGCACCGTAAGACTGGACTTGCGCCCATTGGTAATCTTCATCATCATATCAATCAAATCATCCGATCCTTTAACGTTTACCGATCCGGTTGCATATACTTTTCCGTAGAATAAGCTATCTGTTCGGTTTGCAGTATTCATTACCAGCAGATTATTTAGTTTCATATCCAACGAATAGTGCATATCTGCAAAATCTTTATGCGTTAGCAAAGCGTTTATGCTTCCCTTATTCTTATCGCTATCTTCTATAACCAAATTATTGAAACCAATTTTGTTTGGTTCTATCTCTATTGTATCCGAAATATGATAGGTTACATTTGTATACTCGATCCCTAGATAAGCATCGTTTACACCCAGCCATCCGTCGACTAATGGAGCCGAAATGCGTCCCTTTACATTCAATCCAGTACTGATACTCCCCGAAGCTTTGTTGAGCATATCGGGTATAAAGGGTTGTATCCATCCAATACTTAACCTATCGAAGTTGAGTTTCAGATTCAACGAATCTCGGGAGGGATACAGCCAACCCATCAATTGACTTTTAGAACCCGATTTTTCTAAATCGGCTTGAAGGTTGATACCCCCTGCTTCTTTGCTCCAATGGCTCTTTATCGAAAGATCTCCCAAAGTATCGTTAAACATAATAATATCAGCAAGAGTCATGTTATCGGTATATAACTCGGGAGTACCCAATACATTCATTACCCGAATATTACCATCGGCAACTGCATTTATGTTTTTAATATCAAAGGCTTCTAATACCTCTCCTAAATGGGCATCAGAAAACGACACATTCAGTGTATCGGTTTTCTGATTGGAGATAACTCCATCGATTCCTAAAAATCGATTCAACGTTTTATTATCACCAACGGTAAATCCAAAATTCGAAATGCTAGTCTTCGTTCCATCATTTGTAATTTCGCTATTCAAAAGAGCCATTTTAAGCTTACCCACATTCAGGTCGGTAGGCAATATATGTACGTACGAAATAAGTCCTCCTTTTGCTGACATCCTTAAGTTTGCCAACGCTTTCACGCTAGCGTCGATGTTGAGGTTTCCACTATCGGTTTTAGCAGTTAGGAATGTATTGATCGTGTCCGACTGCATACTTGTATTAAGTCCGAACTTCAATCTCCCCGAAGCACTTTCCAAAATAGTATTAGCTACTACGTTAATCAACGTATCAGTATTTCCGATATCAATACGGGTATTTTCGAAGTGTAACGATCCGTATTCTATGAGAGGAATATCGGCAAAGGCTGTTAGCTTATTGTCTTTTGTATTTACACTCCCGCTTATAATCATTGGTTTTATGATACTTGCAGGAAGGTTAAAAGTCTTGCTCAAATTTTTGGTATTATTTAATGCCAAATCAAAATTAAAATTGTTCTGCATACTCCTCACCCTGTTTTGCTTGGAAGAAGGGAATACACCGGGCAGATACCGATTCATCAGTACCGAAATTTCGGTCGGTAATGTAGTAAAGTTATAATCTCCCTCAATGCCGGCATTAAAAAGAGGTGTACTTAGTTGTATAAATTTTTTAGAAGTTTCTGTTACTCCGGCTTTTAATTCGATCTTTCCGGGAATAAAAGACAGGCTGTCTCTCGAAAATACAAAATCGTCGATTACAACATCGCCTTGCATCTTAGAAGGTTCTAAGCCTGTTATATTGCCTTTTAGATTAAAGGATAAAAGAGGATTTTTCCATTGCAAGCTATCTATAAATCTGTCTACTTGAAGTTTTTGGACGCTCATGTCCAAATTTATCTTGGGAATCTGCCCTTGAGTCATATCTGCTTTGGCTTCAATTTTTCCGGCAGGAAGATTGGCTTTCAACCATGCTCCCATTTTTTCGGCATTATAATAAGCCGTAAAAGGAATATTGGAATAATCGTGCCGATGGTATTGCAGCGTATGCACTTCTCCCTCTACATCTGCACGCAACGATTGCTGGGGGGCTTGAGATGCTGTTAAGTTTGCATTCATCGATAAACGTCCCACTTGAGGATTGGCAAGTAATCCGCCTAAATTAAAATTTTGTGTTTGCAATTGGGTTTTTACATTATAATTCTTAAAGGTAGTATCTACCGACCCCGTTGCCAACATCTGTATCGAACCAGGGTTAGCCCATGCTTCTGCCTTAATATTTAAGTTGCTCAATTGCCCTTCGAGATTTCCGGTAAGACGTATATTTCCTAAAGTTTTCAATATATCGGGGGCAACAAAAGCAGGGTCGCCCAGCCTTGCAAAGTCAACAATGGCATCGGGGGTAATACGCAAGTTGGTGATATCGAGACTTAAATCAGCTTGATCGTAATGCCCATAATCGGAAATAGATCCGTTGGCTTTTATACCGGTTTCGTCTCCATAACTTACAAGCAGGCTTTCGATATTTACAAACGGTAATTTTCCTTTTATTGAAGTCTCCAATAGTATATCGTTCTTCAAATACTTTAGATTGGGCATAAATGGAGCCAAATCTAATCGTGATAACTTCGACTGTTCGGTTATAAGAGCCACTTCTTTTGTCGACATATTATAACGTGCCGCCGGTATCTTCAATATCGAATTGGGAAGGGTTAAAGAAGCATCGGATAAATAATAAGTAGATTCATTGGAGGTGAAGTGTGCTTTCAATTCTTTAATATCGATACCTGTTTGCTCCTTAAGAGCCAACGATACCAATGTTATATTGAAGTTGTCAGAATCTATGGAGGGTAGTTTCAGATGCGCATTCAGTTCGGATACATTGATGTGCGAGGCATTGAATACTCCCGGAGTAATTGAATCCGAAAGAATATCGTACCTAAATTTCGCATTTTTGAGGGTAACATCAACTATGTCTATAATCAGACTGCTCTTAGTGGTATCAGCAACTGTAGTAGTGTCTTTACTGCTGAAAGCATCTATTATAAACTGAAAGTTGAAATCGGAATCGGATGTTTGTTGCGACAAATGAGCCGTAACATCTTCCAAGTCTATCTCATTTATCAATAACTTATTCTGTAATAGAGACCAAGGGCTTATACTTACATCCAAATTTCGGGCATAAAGAAGTGTGTCTTTTGCCTGATCCTCAATATATACACCTTTGAGGCTTATCTGATTGAGTAGCTTAAAACGTGCCTCATCTATCTTAACCTCTGTTTTGAGGATAGTCCTCAATTCGCCTAAAGCAAATTCGGTTAACTTACGCTGAACGGAGGGGATGGATAAAATTCCGTACAGAATTACAAGCAAGGCAATAAGAACTACTATTATATAAGCCAAAACCTGAAAGGTCTTTTTTATATAATTCTTGCTCTTAGCCAGTTTATTTGCTTGCGGTTCTTTAATATCCATATCGGAAAAAATTATTTCAGTTTTTCAGCCCACTCGTCTTCTTTAAATCCGATGAGCACAAAATTATCTCCCACAATAAGAGGACGTTTTACCACCATTCCGTTGGTTGATAATATTTTAATCAGTTCTTCATCCGATTCTGTTTTCACCTTGTCTTTGAGGTTTTGTTCTTTATAAACGTTTCCAGAGGTATTGAAAAATTTGCTTACCGGTAGTAACTTGCTTCTGCTTATCCAAGCCGTTAATTCTTCCACAGTAGGGTTGTTATCTACTATATGCCTGCTTTCTACTTCTATATTGTTTTCTTTCAGCCATTTTGCAGCTTTTTGGCAAGTACTGCATTTGGGATATTGTAAAAATATTGTTTTTTTCATTTTTCTATATTCTGTTGTAAAATCTATATATGCAAAGTTAGATTTTCTTTCTTAAAAACTCCTTAATTTTGCATGTAGGGGCGTATAATTATATGCCCTATCGAAAATAGGTAATGGTCGAAAAAAATTTCGCCCCTATGTTCCCCTAATAAAACGCATGAAAATCGATTCATTTTATTGTCGAAGGCTGTAGGGGCGTATTGCATACGCCCGGTGTACTGTTTTTATTCTCGGGCGTATGCAATACACCCCTACAACGTACTCCGCACAGGGATATTTTTTTCATATCAATCTTATCATTAAAAAATCACTGCAACTAATGATTGTTCGGTAGCCATTATTCCATTACTTTTACTAACGCTTTCAACAATCATATTGTTTGTGAACTTGTTTACTAAAAACTTGTAAACTTAATAAAAGAATGAAATACGATGCCATTATAATCGGTGCAGGATTAACCGGACTTTGTACTGCTTTTTTTTTGAAACAAAAAGGACTCAATATTCTTGTCCTCGAAAAAGAAGCACGTACAGGAGGGGCGATCCGTTCGCACAACGAAAATGGCTTTGTATTCGAAGAAGGTCCCAATACAGGCGTAATAGGTAATCCGGAAATAGCCGAGCTTTTTGAGCTTTTGGGCATCGAACCCGAAATGGCTAACAGTGATGCCGAAAAACGATTGATACTAAAAAATAATGCGTGGCATCCACTTCCACACAATGCTATAAGTTTTCTCAAAACACCGTTATTCTCATTTTCGGATAAAATAAAAATAGCTTTCGAACCTTTTCGCAAAAAAGGAAA
>JAVBJR010000782.1:0-2837 GCA_031546965.1 Dysgonomonas sp. | reverse complement strand
GTTAGTTTAATCGCTAGTCTACTTCGTAAAAATAATCCGGAATTTATTACTTACGCGGTTGATCAGGATTGAAACGCCGAAGAAGGTACGCCCGTACCTCCCAGTTCAAAATTACGATTCACGTTTGTGACGTCACGTTTTGGCATTAAGCATGCGGGAGTAGGTACGGCGCTTCAGTTTATGGCGTTAAGAACGTTTATGACGTCAGAATGTGGTAAAAATCCGCTAGGAACGGCCTGAACTTTTCCGTTTAATATCACCGTAGGTAAATTTTTGTCGTCAAAATGGATGTCGTAACTAGTTTCCTAGACATTCAATCCACCAGCAGTTAAAGATTGAAGCAGGGTAAGGAAAAGCTTTCTGTTCACCTTTAAAATCTTCAACTGTATAATGGCTTCCACCAACTAACTTGGGAACCCAATCCAATCATCAACAAGCATCTCAGAGAAAAGAAAGTGTTATTGCATCAAAAGGTGGGGTCTCGGCATCAACAATTTGACACCAGATCTTTGTGGGTATGGGATAATTCCGAAGATTAATTACTAATTGATTACTATCCTTTATCATCACACGTGATCGCATTGTCACTAGTAACTAGGAGTTGCAATAATTTGAATAGGTGTGTCATATCCTGGTAAGCATATTGAATCCTTGGTACAACGACCAAAGGCCAATACAGTAGAACCGCCTTAAACAAATACCATATAAACTAATATCTTCTGTAAACTATAAGCAGGGAGCTACCTGTACGATTCCAGGTCTGGGTCGACCAAGTGTCACCCTGTTTAGATAGTACCATACGTCATAATCCAGGGTGCCCACAGAAGGGCATGACAAAATTTCCAAATCTTTTCCATACTTTAAAGGAGAACTGACACGGTTTTGTAAGGTACCCTGATAATCGGCTAGTAAGTAGTTATTGTGTCCCTTATAACACTGGCTAAAGCAGAAATCGATTAAAAATTGAAAACAAAAAATTATTAGCATTTTACCGAATGCGCAGCCAAAGCGTTTCCATGGAAACGGCACTGAAAACGGCACTGGGGATCGAGCGGCTTGCGAGCTGCTGCGGGTATAGGGCGCTCACTGTTCGCCTCGCGTGAATCACGTTGACGACAGGAGAGCCGAGTTTTCAGGATTGGCTGAGCTATGATTGGGCGGGGCTTCAATGCATTCGTTTGCATTTGGAAATGCAGTTTGTACGATGACGTCATTCACTAGGATGTCATTGGTTGAAGACCTTTCATTCGTTTTGGAGCAACAGGCGCTTCATACTGCGCTATTGTGACAGCACAAGGTAAATCGGTAAAACGCTAATAACTTTTTTCTTCAATTTTTAATCGATTTCTGCTTTAGCCAGTGTTATAAGGGACACAATAACTACTTACTAGCCGATTATCAGTGTACCTTACAAAACCGTGTCAGTTCCCCTTTAATAACAAGTTTTCAGACCATTAAATTCGACTAGTAAATAGATTTTTAAAAATATTATTTAGCAAACATAAATGTGTAAGAATACAGCAAAATAGTCTCCCAGATATCTTTATCGTAGATCAATTTTAAAGAAAATAATTCATCACATAAATTGTATTCACTGCTTGAGATTATTCTTTATCAACCTTGGACATTTTTCCATACCTTTTCCAAAACTAAACACAATTATTCCAATTTTCCATTCTTTTCCCATGTCTGCAGACATGAAAAATTAAATTAAGAATTCCAAAACTTTTCAAAACATTTCCGACTCTGTGGGAACCCTGACAATCTCTGTACGGGGAGTCTCAATTCTCATGCCTACTGACATAATACACAACTTCCGGTCCCAAGGATGTTAGTTTATGGTTCTACTGTACGTGCAGTAGGGTACTAAATGTTGAATAATTAAACTAACTAAAACTTTGTTGTTTTACAGATAAAAAAAGCTTTTCGGAAAATGTAACTGGGAATTCTACATTGTCAATGGGATACCCAAATGTCACCGTTTCAATAGCACACACTTTAACCAACAACTTTACATCTAGGGCAACAGAAGGTGCATCGAACCTGACTATCAAGAACACTACAAACATAATAGGAACTGCTGCACACGTACAAAAATTGATCACATCATACTCTGGTGGAAGACTAGGAAATAAAATGGGACTTCATGCAGTTTCACTGGGCCTTGCTCAAATAAACGGTTACAAGGCAGTCATAGAAAAATCTCTGGCCAAGGAAATGGGAAGATATTTTGACTTATCTACTCCAGAAATGGCCGAAAGTAGTAAAAATCTCTCGTGGAATGTAATAGGTGTCAAAGATTATATTATCGAAGAATATCGCCATTGGAACTACAGCTACGTAAAACTTTACGGCTATGCAAATTCCTGGACCTTCTTCCATCACATTACATCACTCATACGCAAGGAATTTACTTTCAAGACTGCCCTTCGAAACGAAGCGCAGAGGGTTCTTCGTCAAATTTCTAGGAAGATACAAAGGAACGCTACTTTTGTGGGTGTCCATGTTAGGAGAGGGGATTACGTGAAGGTGATGCCTGAATCCTGGAAAGGTGCCATTGCAGATAGCAAATATCTGGAAGACGCAATAGGCATCTTCAGGAGAAGGTACAATGACTCCGTATTCGTGGTAGTCAGCGATGACAAGAAGTGGTGCGAACAGAACATTAATACCTCCATGGGAGATGTTTACATTGTGGGAACCTCTGATCAGTCATCACCAGGTCAGGACATGGCCATTTTGGTCGCTTGCAACCACACTATTATGACCATTGGGACTTTTGGATTCTGGGCTTCGTACCTGTGTGGAGGTGATGTTATTTACTTGGCAAATTACAC
>JAVBJR010000825.1:0-3066 GCA_031546965.1 Dysgonomonas sp. | reverse complement strand
GTAAAAAATGCCGGAAATGTAGAAAATGTAGAAAATTCTCACGTGCAAGGTAGATCTATCGCTCATATTGAATTCCAGAAGCCAAATCATTTTATTGGTGCATGGGGAAATTCATATCCTTATGGAATTTCCATACCACATACTCGAAACCTTATGTCTGAATTGAAGCCCTATCAAGGTTTTCGCCATGTGGAGAATGGAAGAGCAATATATTATTAATGGAAACGTCAAATTGCACTTCGTTCAATTGAGAGGCTTAATTGCAAAAATGCTTATCTCCATAATGTCTGACATTTCAGGAAGCAAACATAAAGCTTGAAATGGACTAAATTGGAGTATTGTAATTTAATATAGTTGAATGACATCTATAAGATTATTCCAAGAACATGATTTAAATTAGCATTCAGAATGTAAGTATCTTTCCTTTGCAATGCAATGAATATATGTGGCTCTCCATTTCGGAGGTGAAAAACCTCAACATGCACATGTTATTTCCATTTTTATTATATGCCCTTTTGGCACATAATTAACCCCTTCAGTCACAAATTAATATCCGCTTGCGGAACAAGAAATCAATTGTGCAGAAACATTTTCCAATATTAATAAACACAAAAAATAGAAAAAAAATAGTTTCCCATGTTATAATATAGGAGCTCCATGTTAAATTTGTGTCCACAAATGTGGACCCAGTGACTGAAGGGGTTAAGTTACCAATAATGTTTGCTTTTTTGCATATTTGCGCCTTGCTATCATATATGCACATAAAATGTGATATGCCATATAAACGGATTTCACATACAATTCAATTTTGCTAACATTATAAAGACACCCGCATTTGCTTGTACGTCTCTCAATTTAATTACATAATAACGACTGTATTAATTATTTTATGCGTTGTATTGTGCACCGACCGACATGTATACAATGAACTGTTGATTACCTTTGGCAACCTATATAAAGTCTGTGTATCGGAGCGTTTTTGTTTTCACTGAATTTGTTATCAGCATCATGTAAAAAGTTGTTTGAACAGGATTTGAACTTTCCCAAAATAAGTGGCTAAAATATAACAAAACCGCTCACGATTTTAAATAAGTTTATCATTGCTGTAATTGCCTGTTTATAATGTATGTTTACGGATCAATACAAGCTATTTGCTGTTGCAATTGTATAAAAATCTTTAGTGTTATTTATGGACCACACTCTGAACATTTCCCACCAGCTGCAGAATGCTCACAATTGCTCATTAATATTCACAAAATCGACTATGCATATACAGGGTGAGTCACCTAACCTTTGCGTGGTTGGTATTTGGCAAATGAATGCAAATATCAAAAAACAAGCATGCAAACATGATGTACACGTTGGGGGACATCTGCTCATGTGCACTAGCTTTGTTGATTTTCGAGCACACAATCAGGACGTTCGAAAATGTAGAATTTTTAACTTGCAAGATAGGCAGGTAGTATGATTTAGGGAAATTATGCGCACATTTAGCTGGTTCAGAAGGTGAAAAAAGATTGGAAATACGATGAAATTGAGCGGAGATATTGACGTTCGAAAAACCACGCTTTGCCTAAATGTTGGCTGCACTGCAATACTATCTAATGTATGCAGTGAAATGTACATAAATGTATGAAGCTGGCTTGCTCTGGTGGATATTTATGTAATGATTACGCAATTGGGCAGTAAACTAAAATTTTGTGCAGTAATGGGTGCCTACACAAATGAGGAGATGTGGGAAATGGTTGTCATATTTGGAGAATGCAACAGGAGTGTAGTTGCAGCAGCAAATGAATATGCACGGCATTTCCCAAACAGTAGACATCAAATTATTGATCATGTAAATCACCGTTTGCAAGAAACAGGGATATTTATTTCACACCGTGCCAGAGTTAGAACAAGGACTGTGACAGCTGATGCTGCATGTGCAGCTGTGCTGGCTTTTTTTCATACTTAATCCACATGCCAGCACCAGAGCTGCTGCTAGTGATGCTGGATGTTCACAGTCTTCTATCGTCCGTATTATGAGAAGATTCCACTACCATGCATATCACATACATTTACATTAAGGACTGCAGCCAGGAGACCCAGAAAACCGTTTTGATTTCTGCAATTGGCTCCTGAATACTGTGGATGAAATACCGAACTTACTGCAGCATACAACTTTGTTTACAGATGAAGCCAAATTCTCCAGGGATGGCTGTGTTAATGTGCACAATGCTCACTTTTGGTCGCCTGTGAACCCACACTGGCTTTGTGAAAATGCCCACCAACGTCAATGGAGTGTGAATTGGGTGTTGCATGTACAACAAGGTGTTGGGTCCTGTGTTTAACAGCGGAACACTCAATGCCCAGCGGTACCTTACCACGCTGCAAAGCGAAGTGTCTGAGAGCATTGATGAACATGTCCCACTGAATGCAGTAGAGAGCATGTGGGTTCCAGCATGATGGGGCTCCGCCACATTATGGATTGACAGTTTGGTCATGGCTGGATACCACATTTCCTCGGAGGTGGATAGGGCACGGTGATCCTGTTCTCTGGCCACCACGTTCTGCAGATCTAAGCCCATTGGAGTTTTTCTTGTGGGGCTACATAAAGGCCTGTGTTTATGAAACTGAGCCGCAAGATGTTGAGGATCTGAAGCAACGAATAACAGTGGCTTGCCATTCTGTCAGTGCCTGCATGATGGACAAGGTATGGGCAGATGTCATATCCTGGGCACAGATGTGCATTGCCATGAATGGCGAGCATTTTGAACATTTGCATTAAATTATTTAATTTTTTGATGTTTTGTTTGTTGAGATTTGCTTGCAACTTTATTGTGATTTGTTTCCAACTTTATTGCGTTTTGTTTGCAACTTTATTTCATAGTAAATGACTGGACAATTTTGAATGAAGTGGTTTTCCCTGCTGCATGCGAAGTGTTGCTGTGCTGCAAACGTTCAGGCAAAGCGCGGTTTTTCGAACGTCGATATCTCCGCTCCATTTCATCGTATTTCCAATCGTTTTTCACCTTCTGAACCAGCTAGATGTGCACATAATTTCAGTAAATCAACTACCTGCCT
>JAVBJR010001042.1:0-2644 GCA_031546965.1 Dysgonomonas sp. | reverse complement strand
AGCTTCATCAACATCTACATTACCTAAAAAGGGAAAAAAGTTATGGTAATTATATAACACAAAGGTAATAGGTACTTGCATATAAATACCCGAGAAGCCGAGAGCGTGCGAATGCATCGGAGACATCGACAACCTGCTTTGAGACCTGGCAACATTTCTTCGAAGGATCTCGCAAGTGTGTTCCGATTCCATCAACTTAGCCCTTGTAATAAAACAGGATTTATAACATAATAATTCTTATTAGATTATACCATTTCAAAACCTCACCTTAGGTCTTCAATATCTTTCAGGTATGTTTGGATCAGCTGACTGATTTCTGACTTTTCATCACCTTTATAAATAGGAAATAATTTCATAAAATTAAAAATATAAGAGCTATATTTTAAAGGTTCACTATTGTAAGCATAAAAGGTCCGTTTTTATAAGTCAAACCCGGATGTAAATTTTGAAGTGAGGAATTTTGAGGAACTATTTTAGTGTAAATTTGCGAATTGTTATATTAAAAAAAAAACTAGTTGGTGGAAAAATTAGAAAAAAATTGGACACATGTAAATACATGTTGTTCATGCACAGGACAATTTTCAGAGAAATCTGTTGCAATAAATTTACCCTGTCAGTTCACCTTTAATTACAAAAGTAACTGTTATGCCACAGATCACACTGCTATAATGAGTAATTATTTTATTTTATTTAGGATGAGTGTAACTAATATAGTAAATGTTTTTAGTGATCGCGTGTAAACCATCCGCGAGTCCGTATCTGGGAGCACTTTTGCCTAAAGATCAAGCTTTTGAGGATGAAGCAGAAGCCAGAAAAGAAACTCCGGCTAAGAAAGCAAATCTTGGTGAGTATATATATAAGAGAATTAAATATGAAAGTAATAAATTTAAAATGTACGTAAATTAAATTTACGATATACGAATATTTCAGCTATGGACTCGAACGAGAATGCGGCTGAAAATGAACAAAAGAAAGAAGAAAGTGAAGGAGAAGCGATTGACAATCCATATCTTAGACCAACAAAATTACCAAAAATAAAACGAAAATGATAACTATATATTTATCTATATTTATAGTTGAAAAACAAGTTTTCTATCATGTACAATTAAGTTCTGTAAATATATTCATTTGCCCGAATAACCGCTTGTAATTGCTTTTTATTTATAGTTTATAAATTTAATTTGTCATAGCTTCCTATTTATAGTTTTCTCAATTATGAGCAATGGAGTTATATAGTGCGTCTCAACTCAAGGTTGCAGTAATTCTCTCTTGTTTTCTTGCTTTATGGGGCAAATCCTTTCACCAAAAAAATCATTCCACTATACAAAGCTCATGGAATATACTTAATAAAGTTAATTGGCAGTAATATTTTCAAAATTCGACCTATATATTACGTGAAATTAATTATTGGCAATCGTTGACGTGTGCAATCTTGAGTTAAGACGCACTACAATTACATTCTAATTTCGTCGGAGGGGTGCGCGATGTTAGATCGGTCGTCCCAACGTGCGATAGAAATGCCTGGATTGCGTGTTATTTGGCTGTGCTGATAAGAGCGTGCACTCCCCCCGTCCCTTCCATACAAAACTGCGTAACCATGCCCTACTTCGCCAGTTTTAATTGGTTAATTAACAGATTAAATGAAAGTACGCTATGATTTTGCGTACAATTGAACAATTTTTGCTTATTTTAAGATGGATTGTGTTTTAATTCATCCCATTTTTAAGGATTTTTGTCGATATTTGTATTATGCAAAGTCGAAACATTTAGAGGAGAGCGGTTTGATGACGTCACACCTCAAGTCAACCAATAAGCTTTGTTCAATATTTTCAAAATGCACGAGCACCATCTGGTGAGAGTTATGGTAACTATTCTTTCAGTTGGCAGCCAACACAATAGCGCTTCAGCCAAAGGGGAGAAGACCGATAAGTACACAATGTGTATTATCGCAACCTGCAGCCGATTACTCCATCACCCTTGGTTCCGATCGTAACGACCAATCAGCTTCGTCCTTTCCACACCACCACACCTGGAAGCTGTATCTCATTTACCTTGGTGTGACGTAGTTGTTTGAGTAGGCTTAATCGCATTTAGGCCTATTTACATTTACGGTCGTGTAGTTCAAATTGGATTTTGCGAAATATGATTAGATGTTTGGAACTTTACAGTGGTATCGGAGGCTTTCATTACGCTTTAAAAGGTATTTGCACGAATACAGTGGACATTTATAATGATTTTCACGCAAATTTTACGTTTCAGAAAGCGGTTTTCCGGCTCAAGTTGTTGCAGCAATCGATATAAATCCAAACGCTAATATAGTTTATAAACATAATTTTCCTGATACGTGTTCAATGAACAGAAATATTCAGGTAATCGAAGGAAAAAATACACTATAAATTGCAATAAAAACCGTGTCAAAGTATTAATTTGAAAACATTTTAATTTAAATTTATATATTAAAAATTGTGTTATAAAATAATATAATAATCATATATTTGTTTATTAATTTCCAGTCATTAACAGCTGATGAATTAGATGATATGAAACTGGATCTTGTGTGGTTAAGTCCACCATGTCAACCTTTTACTAGGTGAATTAAATAAATGTTTCAAATTAAAGGTGAACTGACAGGGTAAATTTTTTG
>JAVBJR010000392.1:0-4038 GCA_031546965.1 Dysgonomonas sp. | reverse complement strand
GCCAGTTGCTGCATGTCATGCTGCAGATTGTTATAGTTACTGTGTAACTATGTAACACTACTGAAATTAAAATGAATACTTGTTGATGTTACCTACCAGTGAGTAAAAGTGAATTTTCCTCCGCGGGTCCACACACATCAATAACACGCTCGTAACTTAAAAACTATTAAAGATATCAAAAATCCGTAAAAACAGTGCTGTGCGGAATAATATGTAGCATATTCATACAATTAGAGATTTATATTACATTAGGCAGTTAGAGCAACCCGGCCGTAAACGTCGCCGTATCCCGTATGACGTCACTACACGTCCGCATAATTGCGATCTGGCAATCTTCACCTATGCTTCTCTCACAATTATGCGGACGTGTGGTGACGTCATACGGGATACGGCGACGTTTACGGCCGGGTTGCTCTAACTGCCTATTGTCTACAAAAATTATGGCGTGTTGCGTACAGTTACAAAATTGCACTAAAATCGGTAATATTCGCGAATTGTTTTCAAGGTTTCTGTGAAACACACAAAAACCAACATAAGCTAAAATTAAAGAGCGTCCTTTGAACTATTGAGTCAAATTTACTGGTGTTTATTGCGTTTTCTTGCCCTCAACAGCGCACATTTAACGAATACCATGTTCACAAACCCAAAATACTCTAGTCCTTGACAGCTATCCGGTGTTCGACGTATGATTCCGCCTTAACTATTAGAAAGATAATCTACTTACATTTAAAACCGCTTTTGAAATGTGGAAAAGCCATTTTTGAATCAGTCATGTGCCACATGTTCTGGTGGTAACTTTACTCTGACAGTGTCAACACTTTCAATGCACATGAAGCATGCCAGCAATTCATTTATATGTAGTGCTTTACTCATGTCCATCATATTGGTAAAGCTGTAAAGTTATAATGTCCATCATTACTATTGATTTTCAATGAACAACTTGTCTAACGTGATGTCAGTTAGCTTGTGACGACATGGAAAGTGTAAATGTTTTAAAGCCACACAAACAGTTGCCAAGTTTAAGAAATGGACATTGTTTGAATTATTGATTGCACGTTGCATTTGCAGAATAATATAAGTAATCAATGGCTATGTTTTCCTTTTCTGCAAATACACTTTGTTGTGTGTATTGCATTGTAACCAGGTAGCATTGGTCAAACATTCATTAATTTGTGAAATATTACATGAAAATAGATACATTTTAGCACGCACTAGGTGTTGTAAATGCTGAAAAATGTAGAGGCAATTTTGCATTGCTTTCTTCTCCATTTAAATTTTAGCGGTATTGATTTCCAATACAAATGCTGCTGTGAGACATCAATAACAACAAGTTAGTTTCATTCAATACTTTGTTATTCAATTATTAGCACAATTGTTACTAAAACAAATTAATTAGCACATTTGTGTAGTATAATTATGTTGTATTCAACTACTCTAGATTTATTTGAACTGTCTATATTAGATATAATAAATGGTATTGTAACTTCAAAAGTATATCACAGTCCACCTAATTGAGATAATTGTGTTTATCATCTTGCAGATATACTAAATAAATTAAAATAATTCAGAAAAATTGTTTCAAATAATGAAATACTATGTACATATTGATCCCATCTCATGCAGACACTTGAAAATTAAAATATCACAAAAATTCAAATAATTCGCAATGTTCGAAAAACTATAAAAATTGAAAAATCCCAACTGTTCAAAAAATAAATTTCCAAAATTTCCAAAAAAATGTCGGAATTTCTGAAATTTTAAAAAATTATCAAGATTTCTAACATTTCAAAACATGACAAAATTCCTAACATTTCAAAACATTACAAAATTCCTAAGATATACAATGAATGTTAAAATTTATACAATTTCAAAAAAATTTAAAAAATTTTAAAATTAAAAAAGGTCAAAATTTTCAAAAAATATCAAAATCTAATGAATTAAAAAAATGTCCCAATTTATAGAATTTCAACAAAATGTCAAAATGTTTAAAATTTCAACAAAATGTCAAAATTTTTAAAAATTCAAAAAAATGTCAAAATTTCAAAAAAATTGTTATAAAATGCCAACATTAGGCCGAATTGAGCAATAAAATATTTATATTTCCAAAAACATGTAAACTTTCTAAAATTTTCAACAAAAAAAATAACCTTACCATTTTCAGAATTTACAAAAAAATGTCAAAATTTATAGATTTTGCAAAAAAATTCACAATGTGTTAAATATAAAAAATGCCAATATACTATGGTTTCAATATTTCAAAAAAAAATTAAAAATTACTAACATTTCCAAAAAAGATCAAAATCTGCACAGAATTTCTAAAAATGTCACAATTGAGCCAAATTGAGCAAAAAATACAAAATCGCTATAATGTAAAAAATATCACAATTTCCAAAAAAATATCACAATTTCCCAAAAAATGTCACAATTCCCAAAAAAATGTTAAAATTTCCAAATATCAAAATTTCTAAAATGTCACAAAATTCAAATTTAAAATAATCCGAAATATACAACATTTAAGAATTCCAAAATTTCCACAAAATATCAAAAATTACAAAATTTCTAAAAAAAATTTCAACAGGGAATATTTCCAAAAAATATCACATTTCAAAAATTTAAAAAATGTCACCAAGTCTAAAATGTCAAAATTTATTTTAAAAAAATGCCAATAGACTATGATTCCAATATTTCCAAAAAATGTCAAAATTGCTAAAATGTCAAAAAAACTTAAAATTTACAAAACAAATCCAAAATTTACAATATTTCAGAAGAATTCCACAATTTCCACAAAATACCAAAATATGTCAAAATTGAGCCAAATGAGCCAAGCTGAGGCAAATTGAGCAAAAACATTTAAAAATTTCCCAAAAATGTCAAAACAGTATAAGAGTACCTTAAAACGGGGTGGCTTTGACCCTGGTTGAGTGAGTTTGGCCCATATTTAAAAGTTTATTAAAAATGTATTTTGTGCTTATATAAACCAATATTATGTTTCAATCGTTAAATAATATTTAAACAGATAATATTTAATCATTTAAAAATATTGGTTTATAAAGGCAAAAATGTTTTTAGCAAACTTTGAAATAAGGGGGACCGGGGCTATTCATTACAATTTTCACTGTAGAATATTTTGTGAGTAGGGTGAAAGAGATATCGATAAAATCGTTATTCTTCTATTTAGTTAAGGTGTTGAGTAGTCTAAAACTATTTTTACCTTTTGAATATACCCGTTTGTTTATTTATAAAAATGTTGAAATGGACATAGTCAAAGAAGATAAAACTTCTCTTCTCATATATTTCCGTCTTTAATTAGACTGCCAACATGTTTCGACAGCAATATGCTGTCATCTTCAGGGCAACGTACAAACAAGCTCGGACTACAAAAAAAGTCCACAATAAATCTCAACAATTATACAATTAATGTACTAAAAACACTTACAATTCAAGTTCACATTTATATAAAAGAATTGGACATCAAAATCGAGGTAAACCCTAATAATAAAAAGTTTTTTTTTTATAAAAACACATTTTCAAAACTAAAACCTTAAAAACTAGCATACCCAAAAATTGGAGCAGTCCAGAGTAATAAAAAGCATCCTCACACTGTGGAACGTTGGAGCCATTTCACCAGAGAGCCAGAACAAGGCTCCAATTCATCATTGAGCAACTGGTCAGAACAAGTTCTAGAAAACCTGTTTATGAACAGTTGCTCTCTGACATTTAGCTTATGCAAATTTTCCTCCTTAATCAAAACTTCAAATTGAGCTAAATTGGGATCATGATTTTCAAGTAATAAATGAGCACAAAATGTGTTTTTATAAAAAAACTTTTTATTATTAGGGTTTACTTCGATTTTGATGTCCAATTCTTTTATATAAATGTGAACTTGAATTGTAAGTGTTTTTAGTACATTAATTGTATAATTGTTGAGATTTATTGTGGACTGTTTTTGTAGTCCGAGCTTGTTTGTACGTTGCCCTGAAGATGACAGCATATTGCTGTCGAAACATGTTGGCAGTCTAATTAAAGACGGCAATATAT
>JAVBJR010000478.1:0-2575 GCA_031546965.1 Dysgonomonas sp. | reverse complement strand
ACACAGACGTTAGTAATGGGCATATACGTGCAATGCAAGATGTCGTGTGGAATTGTGTTAGGCTAGGTTCATGTTCGTCCGCTTTGCGACGACGCTCGCGTGATTTTCGACGCCTGTTTGAAACGGGCGACAAAAATTACGCTCGCGTTAGCGTTAGCGGCAATGCAGTACGCGCGATGGAGCGACGAACAAGAACGCTCCAGCGCAAGGAGTACGCGCGCAAAAACGTTCGAAACAGCGAAAAATCGCGAGCGTTGTCGCAAATTTTGCGAACATGAACGCAGCCTTAAGCATCATGTGTGTTTCAACCTTTAACATACAGCTTGATATACAACAGTGGCGCGATCGACACCCCTGTTCTAGCAGGTGAGGAGGTATTTAAGTGGATGGTGTTGACAATGTCGCACGTGGTTGTAGTGGCTAGTTTAACAATGAATAGGCCAGTGTTTGTTTGGGTACTGGGTCGTGAGCCGCTAGTTAATATACAAATACATGCATATTTTGTTGGGTTTTCCTTGTGAACTTTGCCAATTCGATTACGCAATAGTTGTTACTGTGTAATTGGTCTTATGTGATATGTAAATGACTCATGACTTGTTATTGCCATGTTATTGTGTAACTGTTGACTATATAAACCTAGCCTGGATTAGCTTGTTGCTCAGTCTTCCTGCAACTGCCAGTCAAGTAACTTGATGCTGTCTGATGTCCTCTTGAAAAGGTCTACTGCATAAGCGAGCTGATGCTGCTCAATGTTCCCTGTTCGCTGGATTCGAACAGAAAATGGTTACTCAAGATGTTGATTATGGTGCCACCTAGTGACATCACACGGATGAAGACTTCACTACTATTCTATGGAACTTTATGACTCCATATGAACACAGTGTTATTTCACTTCGCGACTTTGATTAAAACCAACATATTTCAATATTAAAAATGTTAACATTGGTTTTTACATTTTAAATTATAGCACAGAGATACTGCAAAACAATACAATTTAATTGAAATAAACATACTGAGGAAGGCATCAGGTGAACTGCAACGGTTTACAGAATCCCATTACAGATGACATGTCATGCATGTTTACATATCCGAAAGTTTGACCAAAAACTTCCTATTGCTCCGATCTTGTTAAATTTAATAAATGAGTTATACATTGATATTTGTGGAGCTTAGGACCGAGCTTACACGTTGAAATCAGTGGGACATTCAAAATATTTCAAACATATGTTCCATGTAAAAACATATCGATGTCTTTGTAAATAAATTACAAAATTCAAACTTTTCAGACATACAGTCAAACCTCCTTATAACGAATATGAGGGGACCGTACAATTTCTTCTCTATATCGAGGTTTTGTTATATGGAACAGGTCTTTTTAATGAAAATGCATTATAGTAACCATTTTTATGTTATTTTTCTGTGCTGCAAAGCCTATGCACTAGGTGCTGTATATTGCTGTTATGTTTATGAAGATGTTGTACCTATCACAAATGACATCAAATAGAACAATCAAAACCAAAATTCTCTCTGATTAATGGTATTTATTATTACATTTTAAAATTGACTAAACAGATTTAACTTAGTCCGATATCCCCTTTTCCAAGAAATCTCAAAAGGACAGTGGACATTTACCTTAAATTTCGGAGTGAAGAACATTTTTGAAAGTTGGTGTACTAGAATTACTTCATAGGGAAATATTTTTAAAATGTTTGCCAATTAATATGCAACTGATGTATAGTTATTACATACGCCATTCAGGAAAAACAACGTGAATCGGAGGCGGCCCTAGCAAAGGCAAATGAGATTTGTAAACTCCAAAGAAAATTAATAGCTCCAACCACACCGAAAGGAAAAGGAATCTCTGGAGATACTTACAGGCACCGCACTTGGTGGCTGTCAAAAAAGTCTGAAGAGTGAAAAAAGTCTGAAGCGTATGTACATCCTCAATACCCATTATAATTAATTAACCATTACAGTGCTGATCCAAGTGCTGATCCAAGTGATGAAAGCGACTAGCCTTTTTAGGCTCAACCTGACCAAGTTAAACCTGACCAGCTCAACCTGACCAAGTTCGTCCAGCTCAACCTGACCAAGTTCGTCACTGGACCGACAGTGGTGAGATGTGACAGCCAGGCAGCAATTGGTCACGCCAAGAGTTACATCGACAAGTCTAGGACAAGACTCATCTCTATTAAGCACCACTTCATAAGAGAGAAGATTGCTGAGGGAGTGATAGTACCAAAGTTTCTGCCAAGTGATCAGAATGTCGCTGATATCCTGACCAAGCCTCTAAACAAGACTTTGCATGAGAACCATACTGAAGCGTTGAAAACATTGTATAGGGGCAAGGATAGGAACATCACAAATTCAAACGTTGCCGAAAACCTTTGGATTTTCGCGTTCTACATTAATTGTCAGTATTATAGTCAGAACACTAACTGCGAGGTTTTCACCCTTCTTGCCAGAGGCAAGTCCTTTTGTGTTGAAAAGTGGTCCTTTTGTTAATCAATTTAAACACAAAGGGCCTTGCCTCTGGCAAGAAGGGTGAAAACCTCGCAGTTAGAGTGTTTGGACT
>JAVBJR010000314.1:0-2926 GCA_031546965.1 Dysgonomonas sp. | reverse complement strand
AGACATTATTCCATTTGGACGTTATTCCTGTAGATATAATTCTTGTAGACGGTAGTCCGTTTAGACATTATTCCATTTAGCAGTTATGGGTGCAGACATTATTCCATTTGGACATTATTCCTGTAGATGTAATTCTTGAAGAGTTTAGTCCATTTAGACGTTAATCCATTTAGCTGTTATTCTGTGTAGACATTATTCCTGTTGGCTGATAAGACCTTCTTCCATGTGGATATTATGTCCATTAGCCTTTATTCCGTTTGGACGCTATTCTTATTAGACGTTATTCCTGTCAAAATCACTGGACCTACAATTTAGTCGTTATGTTCGTTAGACGCTATTCCTTGTGGACACTAATCCTCAGCCCCATCACAGGTCACTTCACCCCCTTGGGCAGTTAAGCTATCAAATTACCCACCTGCAATTAGAGTTGGTCCCTGGTTCCTGGCCTCTGACCCCTCTACCTCAGAACCAGGAATAATTACCTTTCTATTTTGAACTAGGCAAATTACTAAAAAAAGGCAATTTTTGTAAATAGTTGTTTGTTTATTTTCATTTGCAGCAATGGAATGATGTGAATTTTTCATGTTAAATCTTATTTTGAATTTTTGAATTGTGACCATTTTTAAAGAAATTGGATTGGTCCATAATTTATAGAAAGTCTCGGTATTCTAGTTAATTAGAAGATGGGGGAAATCGGAGAACCCAGAGAAAACTCATCGCAGACTGGCAGGATAACTAGCAAAACTCCTTTGCACATGCTAGACCCAGGATCGAACCCGGGACCACATGGGTACAAAGCGAGAACTGTAACCACTTCACCACCAGCCGCCCTTTCTATCTCCAATAGAAACTGGCTCTTAAAAAATAAATTTGACTCTAAGCCCAGTATTCAATTGGAATATTTACGGTAAAAATTAGTCATGTTTTTGTGAGACACTACTATTAAATCTGTACATTTTGTTAAATTACTTTGCAGTTCAAACTGTTATTGAAGCTGTAAAAGAGTATGTGCAGTGCTGCAACTACACAGACAACATAACAGAGGCGTAGACGGCTATCAGTATGCTTATGTCCCAGAAAATGGGGCACCAGGTGGCGCTGTGGTTAGAGCTGCGACTTGTACCTCTGTGGTCCTGGGTTCGATCCTGGGTCTAGCTTGTGCAAAGGTGTTTTTCTAGTTATCCTGCAAATTTGCGAAGGGATTTGCTGTGGGCCCTCAAAATTGTGCATTAAAAATGCTTGCATGCAACCCATATGGGTCTACGGACCACGGGTTACCACGCTTGCTTGCTTGTGAAGGTAATGAACAGGATAGGAGGGGGCCCCTGGGTTAACACACTGCTAGTGTGCAAGACCCGTTAGCATGAGGATATTATTCCAGAAAATGGCATGACTGTTGTGGCACCTGTAACTGTGAACTGCTTGAAATGTCACTCATCAATGCCTGATGAAGATGCATGCAAATCTTCTCCATACTCAGAACGCAAGGGGAAAGCAACAAATGCGGGAGAGATTCCCGAGGAAAATATAATGACCAAAAGATCACAAAAAATTGTAGTTCATAAATGTAAGCATATGGTGATTGAAGTCCAGATGACAATGTTTAATGCATGCTTGGCCAAAAGTTTGGAGCACCAATTAAAAATCACCTTTTTTCTGAGAAATCTGCAAAAATGGTCTAATTTTTGACATTTTTTTGTGTAATCAAAGATTACACAATCAATGTATGAGGCTCATTTCAAAAATAAGGGCTGATTGAGTAGAAATTAAGGGACAAAAATTTCTCAGTTGTGTCAATCATATGCTTCCCCACTTCATTTTTTCTACATATTCACCATAATTTTCCAAGCGCGTTTGGTACCGTGGATCTAGCATTTTTAAATCTGCTAAATAATATTCAGCCGCCATAACAAATTAGGAATAAATTCAGCCAGTCCATCACTGCCGTTTTCAACTCTGCGCTGACCGGGCTGTGCAACTTGAGAGATTGATTTTCGCGCATCCATCTGTACTCAAGGTCACACAAAAACAAATGTGAGCAGGTTGAGTTGATGTGACTGTGTATGCGCAATTCGTTTATTGTCGTTCGCCAATTTCAGTCACTACATTTGGAATTTGTAATTCCTAGGCAGTGAAATTTTTTTGCCGTTCGGGAGACTATAAAAACATTTTTTTAAGGTGTCCAAGAGGCTTGGAAAAGTTTGATGACTGCACTGTAAAATAAAGCAGTGCCGTATATGTTTAAAACAACTGACACATTATTTTCCTTTAATTGGTTTTAGATTTCTAAATTCAATCGGCCCTTATTTTTGAAATTAGCCTCGTTATAACAGGTTTTGACATTTCTGAACTGGCGTGCTGTATCATGTAATAAAATAGTTGCCTTCTTTTAGGTTATTTTGACTTATCAAACGTGATCAGCACATAATGGTCAAAACTTCATTCCCAATAGTATTCTTGTGAATATCCATAATGACATTTTTTACATTCACAATTCTGTGGGGTAGCCGGATTGGCGTCTAATGGAATAACGTCTACAGGACAAATGCCTGAAATGTTTAGGTTCCAAACAGAATAGCGTCTAATGTGATTAATGTCTAAATGGAAAACCGTCCATAGAGAATAATGTCTAAAATATTGGAAGAAATTTCTAAAACGGAATAACGTATTTTATGTAAGAGACTTTTCAGAATTTATATGACTGGTGAGTCATTAACAGTTTGCACAATGGCAATTTGCAGGTTGTAAGTTTACCTTTGATTGCCTCCAAGCTGCTGATGACTCATTTACCAAGTAGCATGCAGTGCATAGGATGTCTAAAGCAGGGTTTACACTGGGCAATATTCTGGATCAAGTTTCTGGATGGGGGCAGGTTTGAACAAATATTGACACGTTTAAACACCCTTTCCAGTTTATTGCCCAAGTT
>JAVBJR010000942.1:0-10152 GCA_031546965.1 Dysgonomonas sp. | reverse complement strand
CACTGTGAGAACCGGAATGGAAAAATTCCTGACTAAAAAATATTTTTGGATTAGCTGAAACAGGTTTTAATTTCCTGTTAAACTAACTGACTAGGAATGTGAAAGGGCAATTTGCCCATTGTTCCCAGTTGAGCAGGGGTGAAGATTTGGATTGTAGATTTGGAAATGGCGTTTAACCTAAAGAAAAACAAGCCAAGCAAATGACATTGAGCACGTTATTTTGTTTAAGTAGACCGTTCAATTGGTATTTTATAATGCAGTTATACTGTATGTAAAGTGCTAAATAGATATTTTTCGGCAGCTAGGTTTGCATTCCGTAAATCACCAATGCTAGTAATACCTAGAATCCAATTTAGGAATTCTTATGTCTGAAACGGAAAACCTGTCTGAACGGGAAATATCGCCCACTCCCATGGGTTTCCGGTTCTGACAGGTTTCACTGTATAAAGAAAATATAGGAAATTAGAATAAAAAATGTAGGAAATTATAGGACACTCCCACCGAAATAAAGGAAAAATAGGAATATTAACACCCAATTTCGGCCATTTGTTTCTATATCTTAACCTAACACATCAGCTTCCACTAATGGGAGATTAACACAAAGCTATAATTCACGTCTTTTTAAATACAGCAAAATCCGTTTATAAGAACTTCAGTTAAAAGAACCATCCTGTTATAATGAAAAATTTTGTCGGTGCTGGCAGGGCAATACGGGTTTTATTACTAGAAACTCTGTTTATTAGCACTCTGGATCGATGTAAGGATTTCCGGATATAATACTCTTATTTGAAGCAAAGTTTGTTCTCTGCTCCTGTTACAGTGAACCACCTGTCACGCTATTCCCACTAACCTGGTCAGGGACAACCACCTGCCGAGGGGAAACCACTCGCGCATTCTCAATGTCGAGTCTAGACCTGGTGGGAGGAGTCTGGAGGGTACTTAATAAATTTCTATAATTTATTATGATCCGGGTCTTCTCTGTTTTATCCATAGGTCCGTCCAGGTAATAAGGGGGAAAACCAAGCAGCAAAGCTCGCTTAAAAGGTATCCAGCCTTTAAAACCACCTTGGCTATGCCACCAGCGTTGGGCATTTGCAGTCAATGCCATTGGAACTATATGGGTCACGAAATCCACCTCCGTAAAACGCAACTCGCCAGCAAAGGCTTCCAAATCTCCAAGAAATTTCGCAACCTGTGAATGGTCCCGTCCGCTAAACTCAGGGAGTTGCAGGCGACCAGGCCAACTACTAGTTGGTTCACCATGCACTGCGAAAATTGGGCCAATATTTGGAGTTACAGGGACAACCTCCTCATTTGCTACGATGAGAAGCTGACCCCTGGACGCTAGCTTCTTCGCTTTGCGCCTTGCCCTTGCCTCAGCATTATCTCGAGCTTTTACTCTCCCGATAGCCATCAGCCACGCATCAGGGTCCTTCTGATTTACCCACCAGTCCTCATTAACATAAAACCTGTGCCTAGCTTTCCTGCTCAAACCAAGTAAATATGTAAGAGGGTCTACCGGTGGTACCGCTGGCTTGCCATCTTGCGTTTCCATTTTACTAACCGTCAATGCCGTGAGGGAAAGTCCGCCTAACCCAACGCATACACTAATGACGTTTCTAGCCGACCCCAAAGGTTCGCTTCCTAACACGCCCTCATTAGATATTCGTGCGTTCTTGGATTTTCCTCGCGAACATTTTCGCTCCCCTTGGTGCATGCCAGTGGCTCGAGCCACCGAAAATGGAAACGTGAGCCACAGGGGGTAACGTCCTGCGTTCAGCATGCTAGCAAACATTGTTTGACATACCCATACTCAATAGGTTGCTCATCTGCATGTCCATCTCAGCTGAAAAGGCAGCCAACACTGATGTCACAGGTGTGGCTCCATTGTTCGTTTCTTCCGTCTCACCCCTGCTGACCATGTTGGCAAACATGCCCCTAGGGATAGGCGACGTCATCGTAAACACAGTTTATAGACGGTGAACCGTGAAGAGACGCACAACTAGATGATGCAGATTAGCAGGTGAAAACAAATGTTCGCACTGGTGTGCCAGAGGAGCTGGCCACTGCCAATCATACCGCACACAGTCCACAGTAGATCTTTACTCATCCTGAGTCTTCGATCCCGGACGGGCCCCCAATTGTAACAATACAATTGCAGCCGACTTGCTATAATTGACGTTACTCTTCTTGGTCGCTCCCTGTTACCGTAAATAAACACACAACCACCGACTTGTGGTATAAATGATGCATATTTATTCCGTAGTGACAACACCAACATGTGTTGTCACATCTTGTAACCCTTGGGCGACGGCCCTGAGGCCCTTTACGTACAAATGTAGACACGCCCATTGGTCATCACTGACCAATGGGTAATATACACGAAGCAGCGGCCATCGCTGCTCGCGACCACCCTTCGTCAAGGGGTGAAATGGGTGCGGGGGGAGTAAACACATTCCACACATGCGACATGGTGACAGATATATTGCAAGTGACGGAAATTGTCCGTTACAAACTAACATTCCACAGCGGTCCAAGATTTTTATCTGCCAGGGGTAAAAGCAATAATGAATGAGCATTTGCTGACATATGTTGTACGGAATAAAGTGTTTCGAAGTGTAACACATACTCTTCTAGCATCTTTTCAGCAATGTCTATGTCTGTTTGTGAGACGGTTGATTTATTGCAGAAACAAGGAGGTTGTGATGTTTAAAGTATTCGGGTTTCATGACATTTTGCAGAACAGGGACAGAATAATATACTAACCAATTTTTATATTCTGTTGCCTTCCAATGACAGGTCTCTTTAATTGATCTAGGCGTTCTTTGCATGTAACTTGGTGTTTTCACTTGCAAAAAAGTCTGTCAATGGCATCTATATGTTTTGAGAGCGAGAAAGCTCACAACTACTATATTTTGGCAGAAACCACAAATTCATCAATTTCTTTACCACACCAATGAACACAGAATGCATAATGTCAACACTAGTGCTCATAATAATATCCGGAATATATAGTGCAGGACGGGTTGGGCCTTTTACACTTAATACAGGCTTTCCTGTTTTAATAGCATCCTTTGCACATTGTACAAATTCATTGTGGGTCCGCAATTCAATGACTTCAGTATTGGGATAGACATGAACGTGACTGGCATTACTCAATTTGTAGGTTAATCCTGGGTGTTTGCATATTGGACATCAAAATTTACCATTGAATTGTATCATATTCAACACAGCCGCCTTTGCTGGCAAATCGCAAGTTCCGCAAAGTAAAAACCCTCTCAACAACACTAAATCAGGTTCATCAGGTGTCTTGAAATGCATACCTTTACGCATGCAGTTCAAAAAGTTATCCAATACTTTAAGAAACTAATTCATTTTGGGCTTGCTTCCTAACCATAATCCAACATACAAAATGTTTTCCTTTTGATAATGAACTGTAACGCTTAACTCATTAATGGCCAAATACAAAGGCCACGTGCTGGTTGTAGATGACTTATATAGTGGTATTCCATCAGTATTCCATGTGAATGACAGAGATCGGTGTCTATTTTCTTGAATTAATTTGTGATGCTTATATTGTTGCCTATCATGCACATCAGTGTAAACGTCATCTTTCTGAACTTGCACCAAATGCTTTTTCAAGTTATAAAATCCAGGCTTACACATAAGGCTACGCAGTTGATCTTCGACTGGTAACTCCAGAAAATATGCCTTTAATGGATAATTTCTCAAATCAAAGTTACAGTTCTTGCATATTTTGCTGGTAGAGTCTACTGAAACAAAGCACTTTGAGCAGTAATGATGCCTGGTTGTCTTTGTATTTGATAAACTAAACAGTTTTTGGAGCTTGTATACCGATGGAATACAGATGTTGTCTTTTGGGCAATGTAACTTCACCAGAAGTATAAGATCTTGTGACGTACCACGCTCGTTTTTTCTTTTACTGGCCGTTGCCATTATTATTAACAGGCTTAAGTATCGTTAATGTTATACTTCCTCACTGGATGGCGCCACCATCAATTTGTAATAGTGTTAGTTCCGTACTTCCTCACTGGATGGCGCCACCATCAATTTGTAATAGTGTTAGTTTCGTACTTCCTCACTTGATGGCGCCACCATCGCTTAGCGACAGAAGCCTGATTCAAACCTGGGCCAATCAGGATCTTTGTTGACACTTGGCCCAGCTATATAAAGGGGAGCTCAACCACAGATCAGGCAGTCTGCCAGCACCAGGCACGGTTGATAACAGCCTCTGGTGGCTCCTAGTATCAGGAACGGTTGAATTTAGCCTCTGATACAAATAGTCAGGCACGGTTAATATAGCCTCTGACGTAACTCTTTCCTACGCCCAAGTCAGGGGTTTTGGTAGTTTGTTATTTATATAAACAGGAGTAAGACTCGACCACAAGTTGTGGGTCAATAAAACTAGTTGTTTATTGTACGACAATACAGCGTGTATTCTTTTCACGTAACGTGTTTTCACATAAACAACACTCCAGTCAGTCAGCGAGGCCCTCGTCTCCTGACACGTTTACTAGCGCCTCTCTTCCTGGTGGACGAAGACTGTGTCAACATCCTTCTTCAGCCATTACTGAGGGACCCCACACTACAAATTTATTTGCCGACCCAAAGCTAAAAGAGCATCGTCACAAAGTGGCGCCCAACGTGGGGCCCTCTGGAGGACTTCGCAGCGAGGACAAACTCGAGAAGTCCATCCGACCGCAGCGTCAAGAAGACGCTGACTAAAGGCAGTAACGGAAGAGCAAGAAGAAGCCCGAACTCTACGGTCCGGACGTGCTTACCCCATCGCCCAGCTACAGGCTGTAGCCAAGGCTATAATAGCAAAGAAAACGATGGAGGAACTACAGCAAGACCTGGAGGATCTACACCACAGAGTAGCGGCCCTCTCACAGCAGGTAGAAAGTTACCAACTGGTGCCAGTGGGTCAAGCACCCGTACCAGTACACCACGACGGGAACGGTCAAAGGCGTACCCTCGCTAAGTGCACCGTGCGCTTCAACGGAAAGGATTCCGCAAGGGTTACAACCTTCATCCGGCAAGTAGAAGACTTCCGGTCAGCGGAAGCCATCACCGAGGAAGCCTCCCTACGCAGCGTTGCTTTACTCCTAGAGGGACGTGCATTGGACTAGTGGCATGCTGAGAGAGAAAACGTCACAACCTGGGCAGCTTTCAAGATCGCCATCCAGGAGACCTTCCAACCCTGGACTTACGACAATCAAGTCTTAGACCAGATCAGATCCCGCATGCAGAAGTCTGGGGAAAACACAACGGACTACATCATCCGTATTCAGGAGATGTACCAGCGCATGCAGGAGCCACCTGACGAGAAGGAACAAGTGAAACGTCTCCTTGGGAGTCTACGGCCAGAGCTACACCCGTACCTGCGCCACAGGACATCGAAACTTACGAGTCCCTGAAAACTCAAGGAAAAGAGGCAGAGGCAATCTTGGCAGATATCCATCGGTACAAGACACCAGCCGAACCTCAGACCTCACACAGAAGGCAACAACCACAGAGGCATGCAAAAGGAGACTCCACAAAGGACTCTACCAAAGAAGGATCCAGAACCGATAAGAACCAGAAGGACACTTCGTCCATGGCATCTAGCAACAAGGAGCACACTCCAAAAAAGAAGTGTGACTATTGTAAATATCGGAGCCACACCAAGGCAGAATGCCACAAGTACGCCAAGGATCATCCTAAACAGCAAACTCGGGGGAACTCTTCTGTAGCTTCCTCGCCATCAGCTTCGAACAGTGTGACTCATCACACAACAGTACGCACAAGCAAGATGTGCTACGCACACCTCAAAGTAGGAGACCACGACGAAAAAGTCCTCCTCGATAGCGGGTCGACTCAGTCAGTCATCGGCAGTACCTATCTGGAGCGCATTCGTGGACCTGGGATCCGCCTGTTCCAGGACAGCCCTCACCGCATCACAACTTTGCACTCCACGGAAATTGTGTGCCAACGAGCAATGATCTCTTGTCAACTGGAAGGACGAGAAGTTAAAGTCAACGCACTAGTGGCCAGCAGTTCCAGTATAAGCCTACTCCTAGGAAACGACTTCCTCTCCGAGAACAATATTATCATCAGTTTCGGTACGCAGCAGTGGTGGTTCAACGGACAACCCGAACGTTACGACTTCCAGGGACCAGACATAAGTCTCATTGAGCAATCTGGTTCTCAACCTGAAAGCACGGTACACTGGGTACACATAGAAGCCATCGACAATCCCACTGCACTACCTATCCATCAAAAAAAGCAGCTCGATGGGATCATCAGCAGTTATGGCGACGTCTTCTCCCAAACGATTGGACTCACCAACCTGGTGCAACACCACATCGACCTACTCGAGGGCAGGGTTATCAGCGTAAAACCGTACAGATACTCTCTGGTGAAGCGTTCCATTATCGAAAGGGAAGTCAAAGCCATGCTAGCCGCAAGAATCATAGAACCAAGTAACAGTCCCTGGTCTTTTCCGGTCGTTCTGGTCCGCAAGAAAGATGGAGGCTGGAGGTTCTGTGGAGACTACCGCAAGCTAAACGCTATCACAAAAAAAGACGTGTATACTCTCCCAAGGATAGACGATCTCCTAGACTCTCTTCGGGAAAGACAGTACTTCACTCTCATCGACTTAAGAAGTAGCTTCTGGCAAATAGAAGTAGCCCCCGAAGACAGAGAGAAAACAGCTTTTACAACGCATCTGGGAACCTTCCAGTTCGTTCGTATGCCCTTCGGACTCACTAACGCACCTGCGACGTCCCAGAGATTAATGGACAAACTCCAGGGAGGTCTGAAGTGGAACACTTTATACGGTCTACTAGATGACAGTCTAATCGCCACCAACACTTTCGAAGAACGTGTTCAGTCCATTGCGGAGTTCCTCCAACGTCTACGCACGGCAGGACTCACGGCCAAGGAAGAAAAATGTCACTTCGTGAAAAGGGAGCTACCGTTCTTAGGACAACTAATATCCCCTGATGGTTTGAAGACTGCGCCTGGAAAGATCGAAGCCATTCGCAATTACCCAGTACTACAAAATGTTACTGAAGTACGCCGATTTATGGGCATGATAAACTGGTATCGCAACTTTATACCCAACGTGGCTCAAACCTTGGAACCCATAGTGGACCTCACAAGGAAAGGAGTGCAGTGGACATCGCAAGATAAACAGCAGGAAGCCTTCGAGGACCTCAAACTCCGTCTCACGGAGGCACCAGTCCTTGTAAGACCTGATTACTCCAAGCCATTCACCATTCAGGTAGACGCTAGCAACGTCGGCCTCGGTGCAACCCTCACTCAGCCCAACGCGGATAATTGCTACCAAGCCATCGCCTTCGCAAGTCGACGACTAAACCACGCTGAAAGACAGTGCGCAACAATAGTAAAGGAATGTCTCGCCATTATATGGGCGATTGAACATTTCCGGCCATATCTTGAAGGAACCGAATACGTCGTAGAGTCTGACCACCGTGGCTTACAGTGGCTGAAGAATCTGCAGAACCCTACTAGGAGGCTCATTCGTTGGGCCCTGCGACTACAAGAATTCTCTTTCACCATCAAGTATCGTCCAGGCAAAAAAACGAAGCAGCGGATGCTTTGTCACTTTGCTATGTCATAGATACGCAACCATGTCCCGAGAAAGAAGACAATGAAGTAGCTTCAGCGCCCATCTCAACCAAGGACATCAAAAGAGAGCAACGGCAAGACCCCGTTCTCAACCCCATCAAACTTCAGCTAGAGGCAGGAGAAGACGTCATGAACTATGTTCTGCAAGATGGTCTCCTCTACCATTATTTACCTAGATGTGAGGATGATGAATGTCAAGACAGTCTCAAGCTAGCAATACCAGCTACCATGGTCAACCAGCTTCTTCAGTTGCACCATGACCATGCCCTTTCCGGACACCAAGGTTCCTGGAAGACATTACGTCGAATCCAGCGCCACTATACCTGGACCGGGATAACAAGAAGCGTGAGAGAATACGTCCGACAGTGCACCCTCTGCCAGAAATACAAGACCGAACAGATGAAAAGTAAGGGACTCATGGTTCCCAGACCCTGGACAAATCCCTGGGTTGAAATCTCCATGGACCTGGTGGGACCAATGCCGAAGACTAGATAGGGGAATTGCCACCTCTTGGTAATTGTTGATAAGAGTACCAGGTGGGTGGAAGCCTTCCCTCTACGTCGTGCAACGAGCGCCCGCATCACCAAACATCTTCTCCAGGATGTTATATGTCGCTACGGAGTTCCGCAAGTAATTCACACAGACAACGGTAAGCAGTTCAGAGGAAAACCCTTCCGTCCACTGTGCAAGAAACTGGGTATTCGACTAAAATATACACCCGTATATCATCCTCAGTCAAACCCAACAGAAAGGACAAACCGAGACCTCGTCACCAAGCTCGCCATCTTTACACAAGAACAGCAGCGCTGGGATGAGCAACTAGAGCAGATACTATTTTCTATGAGGACAGCAGACAGTGAAACTACGAAATACAGTCCGGCGTACTTATTATACGGTTTCCATCCGCGCCATCCCATAGCAAACTGGCTAGAAGAAGATACTTCTAAAACGCAACAACAAAGGGTAGCAGGACAACAATTGGCACTCAACGAGGCAGCCGAGTCCACCTTACAGAGCGGGTTACAACAGAAGAAGTATTACGACGAAAAACATTCCGACATATGCTTCACTGAAGGTGACCTGGTGCTTATTCGCACACATCATCACTCTAAAGCATCGGAAGGTATCACCAGCAAGTTACTACCGAAATGGGAAGGTCCCTATAAAATCCTTAAATCACTATCACCAGTATCCTACCTGATAAAAACCAATCAGAGACGTCCTGTGGTTTTTCACATCAAGGACCTGAAAGTTTACAACTAGCCAGTCATACAGCACACAGTACCCGAAGTGATCAGTGTGCCTGTCTGCGAGAGAAGTCGACCTGAGCGCATTCGTCGGTTGCCAGCACGCCTAAAGGGAACAACTGCTGAAGACAGCTTCATTAAGCAGCATGGACCTACGGCGTCAACTCGACAAACTTCGCCTTCTCCAGGCTCGCCAAAGCGCAATCATCGACCAGCTTCTCCGACCGGTTCCGAGACAGGATGCTTCAACCCAGACAGACGATCTACAGTGGGAGTTAAAAGAATTGATGGACACCAACATGGGGAACCACAACATGGTCAGTCACCACGTCCATGTGGTCCCGTCGCCTCAACCTCAGGAACCAAAACAGTTCCAGGTCACGCACACACCGTCCTTGATCTTACCCCCAACTCCACCGCTGACAAATATCGTATCGGGTGGATCCACATCGAAACTGTCGGACAACACCAATCTACCCCCAACGTAATCGATATCGGCTGGATCCATGTTGAACCCTTCAAGCATGGAAAAGACCGTGAAGCGAATACCACGATCTCCATCACGGCCTCTGACACCAGACATTCTATGGTCACCGCCGTACCTGCCAGTTCTTCTCAGCCCACTCCCGTCTCCAGACCGTTGTCCAAACGTCGACAACAGTGGACCAAGAAACTAGACCAGGCCAGTACGACCACCAACAAAACGCGCCTACAGGGATGTCAAAAGCGACGTTCCACCAAGACCATCTGGTCCAACAAGACCATCTAGTCCACCCAGACCATCTGGTCACCACAGAGCCAAGGCCAACATTCCAAGGCCATGGAAACTCCACGCTACTTCCCGCCGCGTCAGACGCGCAGAACACCATCTACGAGGACCAGGGATAAACCGTGCACGGTATCCCGAAGAGTACACTACACCAGGATGGCAGACCACCACTCGGAAGTACAGGGGGCAACTCTGACGTACCACGCTCGTTTTTTCTTTTACTGGCCGTTGCCATTGTTATTAACAGGCTTAGGTATCGTTAATGTTACACTTCCTCACTGGATGGCGCCACCATCAATTTGTAATAGTGTTAGTTCCGTACTTCCTCACTTGATGGTGCCTCCATCGCTTAGCAACAGATGCCTGATTCAAACCTGGGCCAATCAGGATCTTTGTTGACACTTGGCCCAGCTATATAAAGGGGAGCACAGCTACAGATCAGGCAGTCTGCCAGCACCAGGCACGGTTGGTAACAGCCTCTGG
>JAVBJR010000498.1:0-12609 GCA_031546965.1 Dysgonomonas sp. | reverse complement strand
CCCTGGTGCGGCCGATATTTTGAAAAATCAAGTCTGGTTTCCATTTCAGCGGATCCACTGCGTTTTGCGGTAGCAGCGAGCGGCGCTCACATGTCAGCTTCTACCGCTCGCCGCTCCCTCCCGCTTTCCGCCGCTGCCGCTAATCGCAATTATCTACAGGGGGTAGATATTTTAATTTAGCAGCGGTTCGGAACTTGCAGCCAATGACAGCTGCTCCAATCAGCAACATCTATGCACTCCGCCAATTGTGATGAAGGAGGTGTGGCTAACACCCGCTGTTATGGAAATGTACAGGAGCGGCAGCGGTTAGCGGTGCCACTTTCCGCTGCCGCTCTGCTAATCGCTTGAATGGAAACCAGGCTTCAGGGTACCCAGCGATAATTCTAAACCAAATTACCTGATTTTTCACTGATTTCCAGGTCATTTTTCGGAAAATTCCATGATTAATTCAAACTCGTAGCAGTTGGTATATTTACCATAAAATATATTTTACTGCATATTTACTAGTTTTCCCAACAGTGTTACATTTATTGTTCTTGAAAATGAGAATTTAACTTTTGTGAAGAGCTCTTCTACGTACATTTACAGAAAACCAGAGTATGAATACATTAATTCTCACAAAATAACTTCACAGATGAGAATTAATACTGCACACTCCTACAACAAAAACAGTCGGACCTCGATAACTCAAACGTCCATAAATTTTCTATATCTCAAATAAATTTCCCGACCAAAATACCTATATCGCCTGTGTTAAAATTTTCTAGAACTCAAACTTTATAACTCAAATATTTATATTAAACTCAAACAATTTTTAATTCCCCTGCAGTCAAAAACTTCCTTAAAGGAGATCTAGCACGGTTTTGTAAGGTACCCTGAAACTTTAACTACCTGAAGAAAAGTCATTAAAAAAGCAAGTGGTGAAGCAAAATCTCTGTGGAAATTGGTAAAAAAAAAAAGTTATAAGCCGTCAAAGTTTGATCGTATTTTATGAAGACTCCCTTACTGGATGTCCCCCTGGGTTAATGGATAGGGGGACATCAAGTAAGGGAGTCTTCATAAAATACGATCAAACTTTGAAGGCTCATAACTATTTTTTTACCAATTTCCACAGAGATTTTGCTTCACCACTTGCTTTTTTAATGACTTTTCTTCAGGTAGTTAAAGTTTCAGGGTACCTTACAAAACCGTGCTAGATCTCCTTTAAGTCAAAGTTCTTGGAATGCAAGAAATCACATCAAATTGGTTTATTTAAGATATTTGCAGGTCTTTAGGAGCATCCTTTTCGAAACCAAAAGTATCTGATAATATTTTACAATGTGCATGTGAATGCTATTGATGATTTTTTGACTGCTGACCAGAGTTAAAAATATGAAACGGCTGCTTATGAACAATTTATAGAAGCGATTTGATGAATTAAACAAATGTTAGTATTTTGTGACATTGAATTGTATAAAAATAATTCTTAAGTTTCTATTACTCAAATTTTCTATAACTCAAAGTTTTTTGTTTCCCTTGGGATTTGAGTTATAGAGGTTCCATTGTAGCTGATGGCTAGAAATGTGACGTTTGCACAAAGAGATAGTGGGCCAAACATATATAGTTGAATCGATTGTAACGCCCAACATAATGCTGGATTACACTCGGCGACTCCTCATCCGCCATGTAGTTCAGCATCTGTAGCTGCACAGGCATGGCATACTCGCTCCTACGGTGCATCATTTGCGTTATTTTGACGATCAAACTCCCAAATAAACTCCCGCACGTTACTTTTCGTTGAATTTATTCTGGGAGACGTACTGCATAGTAAAATCTCATGTTTTGGGAAAAGTATCCTAAAAATGCAATAAAAATTAGGAAAAAACACCAACAGGATCAAAAATATCAAAAAATACCCTGCTAGATCTTCTTTAACCATTATTAATATAGGACATTTATTGCTTGGCTCAATTTTAATTGCAGATTATTGCAATGTGTTCATGCCCAGAATTATTAAAAAGCGAACATTTCCCCGAAGATTCCAGACGACGTGCCGCGAAGCTCTTGAATGCTTTCAACGGTAACAATAAAAATATACTTTAAAATATTATCTTTCCATAATATTATTTTCCAAATTAATTAAAATAATATATTTTGATTGATTTAGGATTGAACTCAGCAGAAAATTCAATGCAATTGTTATGCGATGATGTGAAAACTTTCCTCGAATGGCGCGATAATTTACCTGCGGAAACCGAAAACATAATCACAATCAGTAGTGCAACGGAAGGAGTCAGGGTAAATATTGTAATTATGTCCTAAGGTAAGATATAAAATAAGTTTTTTTATGGTATGTATGTATCAATGTGTTCTAGATGATTTTGAAAGCTTTGAACGATACGATTATTGGGGAACCAGCCTCCATTTTGTATCCGATACCACACTGTCCACAGTTTCGAATGACCATTAGTGAATACGTGTATCAAGTTGTTTGAGTGCATAGGATGAAGAAGATTCGGAGCGAGAAAACTGCAGAAATGTCCACAAGACAGGTAACTGACACAGTACCCACAGGTTGCTTAGTTGGATAATTTATTTAACTATCGACTTTTGGCAGGTCCTTGTACAGTGCAGTGTTTACCCTTCGACATACGAGTCTAACAGACGGATAAACGCGATGGCCCAACGGATTAATCTTACACACAGTAAGTTAACTTGCCACTCAATATCCCGACACAGACTCGAAGCACTCGAAGTTTCGACTTTGGTGACCATTTCACCAGTGTGTTAATTTTACACTGTTCGAACCTTTAATAGGAAAAAAACCCCAGATGGGTAGGGGACGCCACCGTCGCTCGGGTTAAGCTCCGCCTACCAAGAACAGGATCTGGAAGTATGCGTCACTACGGTAATTATTCAAAGCCGCTAACATACTACTCCCGCTGTTACATTGTAGTTTTTTGCCCCACCACCGAGTAATTCTTCTAATTTCTGCTACCAGTCGTTCCACTTGTATCTTCTTCCATCCAACGTTATCTTATCAAAGATCACCATGGCTCATCTTCCCGAAGCTCTCTCCCTCTTCGCAATCACAAATAATTCTCGCCGTTGTTGTCATACTCGCACTGAATAGTCTTCTTCTATGTAAATTTTAGTTCCCCGCAATCCATCCTTCTTCGCCATCACCTTATCTTTGTTGTCTTCCATTCCATCTTGACTACCATTTGTTTCGGCCAGTCATTACTTCTCGCACCCACTAGATGTGCATGTACTATTCCACCTGCCACTTGTAATTTATCCTTGCATAAATCTTCTATTACTTTCTTCGACTCTTCCCACTTTTCCGCACCCTTCTCTGGTATTCCCTTCACCACCAATTCTGCCTCCTATTTCAATTTTCCAATTCGTCAATTTTGTCTTCCATCTTTTGTTCTCTCACAGCTCTCTTCACTTGCTGATCATTCCATTCTGCTCTCATCTTCTTCAACTCTTCTATCTATCTTCGAAGTACCTCCCTGTCTTTTACAATCTCCTCCCTCATCGCCTTATTTATGTCTCTTTCCCGATTCAATTCCTCCCTCCATCCACTCATCTCCTGCCTCATCATCTTTATCTCCTTCATGTCTTCTTTCGGTTCCCTCATCTCTTTCGCCTGTTTTCTCATCTGCTCTGCTAGGTCTCTCATAACCAGCACCATATCCTCTATCCCTGTATTCTTGTTTCCCTCCGTACCCTCCACTTGATCCTTCTCTTCTATTCTCCCCGTTTTCCTGACGGTGAACTTCATAAACTTCCCCCTTTTTGGAATGGGTTCCACCAACTCTCTTTTCCACCACTTGAGACACTTTGCGAACTTCCTCTCTCTTTGGTATCCGTTAATAATACCCTTGCATTTGCCTTTCTCCTTTCTGTTCCTTTTCTTTCTCACTCCAGCTCGCCTGCACATGTACTCTCTCCTCCACTGCACCTTCCTGTACGTCACTCATTTTCCTCACTTTCAACTTGTCTTGCCTTCCGTTTTCTCCTTCTGTCCACCACTGTGACAAACCACAACAATTTTATAATATTGCAGCACATTTAATAAATCGCTCTTCCTTTTAATCACAACTTGACTATTTAGGCAGCTTCAGTTGAAGCTGCCTTTCCCTTTCCTGTTTCCTGTCGCTTCCTACAAAACTTTCTTCTGCTGCACCTGCTCACTTTCGTGTTCTCTTCCTCTTCTTCACACCTTTTAATCTCGTTGTGTCGCTTGCACTTTCCATTTGCCAGCACACTGTGTATTTACTTCACTGCACATCTCTTCTCTGCAGCCACTCCCGCTACCACTGCTACCGCTACCACCAATACAGCTACCACCACTACCCGTGGCGCCCTCTCTTGATCGTCACTCAAGTTCGCCCTCGTTTCTCTTGATTTTCTTCACTCTTCTTTCTTTTATTTGTTTATGCTTCATTTCTCTCCTCTCTCCTATGTGTTGCCGTCATTTGCTTTCTTTTTCTTCTATTTCCAGAATGTTGTCCTGCCCTGCTACGTCACAGGCCACACCCTTCTCGTCTGTGATCCTTAGTCGCACCAAATTCAGTCAATATACTCCAAATGTCCTTATTGCTTTATCTGGGTTCGCTTCCTTCCCTTTTCACTTGTTCACAGCTCTATTATTTTAACAATTCCTAAAGGATTTTCAAGTTTCACCGCAACAGTGCAGGAGCTCCGCCAAAACACGTCTGTTCGCATCGGATTTCAGGAGAAACTCAATGGAAGTAATTGGAAGGAAAGTGGAGTGGATATTGAGGAAAGGTGGGCAGTGTTGAAGGGGAGGATTGATACCGTGAGGAAAAGGGAAGATGGGAGGGGATACAAATAGACAAGAGGGGAGAGTGGTGGGACTCGGATTGCTGGAAAAAGAAAAAAGATTGTGAGGAAGGCATTGAACAGAATGAGGCGAGAGAAAGAGAAGGATGAGAGAGGAGTGGAGAGATAAATATTGGAGATCGAAACAGGAACTTAAAAAGGAGAGAGTATCTGATACACAGGCTGGAGCAGGTGAGAAAGGTATGGTCAGAGATGGATTTTTAGAAGTTCATCAATGGTGAAGGGAAGCAGACCAAGGGAAGGGGAGAAAATGAAATAACAAACGCAAAATGAACAGAACATTTTCATACATTATTAGGAAAGGAAGGGAGAGAAGATGTGATGGAGCAAGAATCCAGGAAGTAGGAGGATTATGGGAGGCAAATTACGATGAATGAGTTAAGGGAGGCAGTTAAGAGGCTGAAAAGGGGAAGGCGGGAGGAGTTGATAACATTGAGAACGAAGGATGGAAATTTGGGACAAACAAATTATTACAGGAACTGTTGATGCTTATCAACAAAGTATGGAAACAGGGGAGAATGCCAGAAGAGTGGCGGAAGGCAATTATACATCCAATATTTAAGGGAGGAGATACGAGGGAAGTTAAAAACTATAGGGGGTTATCACTATTGAACACGGCATAGAAGATTTTTGCAATAATTTTAGAGAGGAGATTATATAAAGAAGCTGAGGAAAAGGGATGGTTAAAGGAATGGCAAGCAGGATTTCGAGAAGGGAGGGGAACTATGGATAATGTATATATACTGCATACACTGGTAGATAAAGACTTAATGAAAAAAGGGGCCTTTGACTTGCTAGATAGAGAGGAACTGATGGAGGAGCTAAAGAAAATAGGAGTAAAGTGAAGATGGTGAATAGTATCGGAATGATTCATGTACGAACTACGAACCAGGTAAGGATCCAAGGGGAGTTAACAGAAGAGTTTACTTCATATAAAGGAGTGAGGCAAAGGTGTCCACTCAGCCCATTGTTATTTAATCAGTTTGTAGGAGGATTGGGAAAGTGGATAGAAAACAACCAAGAGGGTGGGGTGGTAATGGGAAGGTATAAAATCTTCCTATTAGCATATGCGGATGACATGGTAATTGTGGCAAGGCCAGCAGAAGAGTTACAGAGTATGATCGATCATGTGTCTAAATATTTTATAAAGAAAAAGTTAATAATGAATGTGGAGAAGTCTAAATTAATGGTGTTTAGAAAGGGGGAAGAGGAGCGAAAAATGGAGATAGGAGGGGGAAATATTGAAAAGGTGAAAACGTTCAAATACTTAGGGTATATGTTTCAGTGTAATAACGGGAGGAAAAGTCTGTAATAGAAACTGTAATCCTGTGGTAAATTGGCCACAGCTTCGACAACCCGTTTAAGTTTACGTTCGCTTGGGGGCGCCGCGACCGACTATTTAAATCCGAGAGAAAGCTAAGTGCTCGATTGATTGTCGTCTGCTATGCGATACGGGTAGCAAATGTAAGGTTTTTTCTCTGCTCATCGGAAAATAAAATGGCGAGTCGACTGGAATTCGGTGCATCCTTTATTTTCCGAGTTTAATGGAACGATTCCAACAGGTTATGGGCCCAGATACGCCATAACTGCAAATAAAGGACAGAATAAGCGAAATTCAGCGAAGAAAACTCGACTTGCCCACATGTAGTGGAACTGGAAGTGCATCCAGCCGGCCAAAATAAGGTCGCAGAAACATCAATCCTGGATTAATCCTGTGCATTGACGAGTGCTGTAAGTGTTTTCACATCCAAAAACGCGAAATTCCAGCGAGATTTGCGTATTTTCTGCGGTCAAAGCGAGAAAACGCGAAACGTGCGAGCGGCCATCTTGGGCGTGGCAAAACATTGATAGACACACAAAGCCTTTCAAGTGTCTACTGTACTTCGACTAGCATCGACCAATGGGAGTGCGTGACGTCACGGGATACCGAAAATCGACGTTTTTGTTCCGATTTCAACGAAATAAAGAAGGATTGCAGCGGAAAGAGATTGGATTCAACAGGAAGTGAAAGCAAATCAAACTGGTATTGACGTCATCTTGAATTCTCAACGTGGACAGTTGGATGATACAACTGAATCCAACTGGACTATCATCTACCCACCTCAATCAACTGAACTGTGGTGCGAGTAAAGGCCCAAAACGGATCGGCGATTCAGAGGGGGAGTCACCCACAGTGGAACATTTTGCTGTTGAATATTGCACAATTACCTTTGTTCTTTTGCGGTTTGTAACGGTAGTCAACCGATGCGAACAAAACTGAAGCGGGTATCGAAGCTAATTTTGTTTCTTTCTGTGTAGGCACACATTTTTGGGGTAAGCAAGGACTACATTTGCGAAGGCACCTAGACTGTGTAATAACAATTGTTTGTGGACAGGTTTTGGTAACTCGGGGGTATTCTCACGGAAGGCAACCTGGTTCTCCGATTAGGCTTGCAAATCGCAATTAACACCCAGCGTAACCATGGAAGCTTTCCACTTCGAAAAATTGAACGCGACTAATTACCAGTACTGGTGAGAAAGGGCGAAAGGCTTACAAATCAGCAAAGACTGCTGGGCAGCTGCTATCGAATGATTTGGTGACAATCCAACCCCAGCCCAAAAGAAACAAGAAGAGAAAGCGATTGGCATATTGTTGGACATCATTGACGATAAGTCCATAGGCGATATCCGTGGGTACACAAGCGCCAGGTATATTTGGGCTAGACTATTGCGAATGCGCGGTCAGTGCGACCAGTGGAATGGCATGCTGGCGTACTATGATTACACTACAATAAAAAAAGCCCGACGAGAGTATTCTGGATTACTGGCACTCGAAAAGATGAGCTAGTATTCAAAACAACTGGCGCAGAAATTGAGCTGACGGAACAGCAAAAAGCTATTTTTATATTGCTCGGTCTTCCTAGGGAATACGAACACTTACAGCAGACCACTAAGGTAAGCAAAAAATATTTTTATCTATTGCAGCTCAAGGAGTTATTACTCGAAGAAGAGACAAAGATAACAGCAGATGAGAAGATATTTGGCGAAGATCAAGCGCACGTAGCCCGAGGTCCAAGTAGAAGGGGTACGAGGAGGCCACGGAAACTACCCTCGACGCAGAGGAAGAGGAAGCGCGTCTCAAAATGAGCCTCCAGAAAATCCCCCAAGGGTAAGTAGTCGAGGAGGAGTTAGAGGCAGAGGACGTCCGAGGGATTTCGAATGCTATGGATGCCACAAATGGGGACAACTTTTAGGGCGAGATTGCCCTGAATACAGCGACCAGGTACAAGGCAAGAAATCGAAACGAGGCGAAGCCTACGCTGCGACTACATCCGAAAAAGGAGACCCACCAAAGTATGAAGAAACATACTGTGCAGCACACTCCGCGTGGCCCATCATACAGGAATCCGGTTCAAACATCAAAGAATTCTCGACGAAATGGATAGTAGACTCAGGAGCGACCAGTCATAAGACTAATGACAAAAGAAAATTCTCTACCTATACGTCAAAGCAAGCTAAGGTACTATTACCAGACGGTCGAGTGTTGAATGCCATCGGCATTGGAACCATAGAAATGGAGCTGAACGAAACCTGCGGAAGTGGAATGATCAGCTTAGCTAACACATTGCACGTACCCGGGCTCTGCGGGAATATTATTTCCAGTGTTAAAGTGGCCGAAAAAGGAAACGAGGTGCGAATGTCACAGTTCAACATTAAAGGAGAACTGACACGGTTTTGTAAGGTACCCTGATAATCGGGTTTTAAGTAGTTTTTGTGTCCCATATAACATTGGCTAAAGCAGAAATCGATTAAATATTGAAACAAAAAAGTTATTAGCGTTTTACCGAATGCGCCGCCAAAGCGTTTCCATGGAAACGGCACTGAAAACAGCACTGGGATTCGAGCGGCTTGCGAGCGGCTGCGAGTATAGGGCGCTCATTGTTCGCCGCGCGTGAATCACATCGACGACGGGAGAGCTGAGTTTTCAAGATTGGCTGAGCTATGATTGGGCTTGGCTTCAGTGCATTCGTCTGCATTTGGAAATGCAATTTGTACGATGACATCATTCACTAGGATGTCATTGGTTGAAGAAATTTCATTCGTTTTGGAGCAACAGGCACTTCATACTGCGCTACTGTGCAATCACAATGTGTGCTGTTACAAATCGATAAAACGCTAATAACTTTTTTTTCAATTTTAAATCGATTTCTGCTTTAGCCAGTGTTATAAGGGACACAATAACTACTTAACAGCCGATTATCAGAGTACCTTACAAAATCGTGTCAGTTCTCCTTTAAGATTGTAACCAAAGATGATCGCGTAAGAGCAACAGCCCAGCGAGAAGGAGACTTATTGTTCCTACAGGAAGTAACTCCTAAAGGAACCGAAGAATGCAACGTGACCGTAACTGAAGACGAAGCGTTACGGTGGCACCGGCGGTTGGGTCATCTTAACAGAGCCTCGCTGAACAAGCTACTGAACTTTCCTTCCATAACTTTGAAAGGAAACGTATGTGGAATCTGCGATGCGGGAAAAATCACGGCGAAACCATTTCCACGAGAGAGCCGTACGAGAGCAAAAGAACCACTAGAATTAATACACTCCGATGTAATGTGTATTGGAACCACAAGAGCAAGGAATGGCGAACAGTATATCGTAACATTCATTGACGATTGCACTAGATTTGGAATCACCTACTTGACCAGAGCAAAAAGTGATGTCCTAGAAAGTTTCCAGGACTACAAGTGAAAGGTGGAATGTCAACATGGGAAGAAGATCAGGGTGTTAAGGTCAGACAATGGAGGTGAGTACGTGTCCAAAGAATTTGATAAAGTTCTAAACGGCTACGGAATTAGGAGGCAATTGACCATCCCTGAAACTCCGCAGCAGAACGGCGTTGCAACAGGACTTTAGCCGAAACGACGCGATGTTTGCTGTTGGAAAGCAAATTGCCAAAGAAATTCTGGGGAGACACTATAAGGTGCGCCACACACTTGAAGAACCGATGTCCTTCAAGATCGATCGACGGGAAGATACCATACGAATTATGGTTTGGACGAACGTCCAATATCGACCATTTGAAAGTCTTCGGATGCCAAGTGTTCTACAAAGACAAGGCAAGAAGCTGGAAATTCCAAGCCAAAGGGAAACCTGGAATATTCTTGGGTTATTCTCCAACCGTTAAAGCTATATTTTATATGGAACGAGACGGATGGGAAAGTGATATTGTCAAGAGACAATATCTTTAATGGGAACAAATTCCCAGCGACTACGGAGAAAACAACAAAGATCGCTGATGATAAAGAGATCGTATCAATACCTATCCTAGAAGAATCTGAAGAGAACATGAGTGAACACGATGTCGCGAAAGAACAAGAGAACATTAGTGATCAAGATGAAGTGAGCGAACAAGAGGAATTAGAAGATTCTTTCGACCAACGACCCAATAAACCACTTCAAAGACCCGCAAGCATGACGGGAAGAGGAACTCGAACAAGAGCAGGAAGATTAGTAAAGAGGCCTAAATGGGCTGACGACTAAGACTTCGAAACCTACATTACTCAAGAAGAAGGACCATTGAATACTGACCCGAACAACATGAAAAGAAACATTGGGAGAAGAGTATCCAAGAGGAAATTGAGAATATCGAGCGAAACAACGCATGGAAGTTGATAAAGCGCCGAGAAAGCATAAAAACCATTCGATCGAGATGGACTTTCAGACGAAAGAGAGACCAAAACGGTAAAATCATCAGAGATAAAGCAAGGCTTGTTGCTTTAGGCAATCAACAAAGGCCTGGGATTGATTACGGATTTACCTACAGCCCGGTGGTGAAGATGAAAACTACCAGACTTATAATGGGAATAGCAGCCCAAAAAAGGATAGGAAGGCAACGATGTAGACGTAGTTGCGGCTTACCTAACCGCCAAACTGAAAGAAAAGTTCTACATGGAATTCCCGAAGGGTATAAGGAGTACCTAAAGGAAAAAATGAAGAAACTGAATAAGATGTACGACCACACCATGGAGTCAATGGTGTGCGAATTGGAAAGTTGTGTTTATGGTTTACACCAGTCCGGACGTGAGTGGAATGAGCGCATCGACACCTATCTAAAGAAGTTAGGTTTGTTAAGGAGCAAGGTAGATCCTTGTGCATATTTCAACGCCTCCAAGAAACTGATAGTAACTACTTATGTCGACGATTTGCTTGTTTACGGTATGCCCGATGACATCCGCAAATTAAAAATGCTCTAGCGAGAGAATTTGAAAAACGCGATTTGGGAGAAGTTGCGAACGTGTTATCATTACGCGTCACCTGTAAAAATAAACATACCATACGAATTGACCAAACACCATACACTAAACAAATCTTAAAAGAATTTCGAATAAGCGATTGCAAAAGAGCTGCGACACCATTAGTTCTGAACGAGAAGCTAACGAAAACCCAACCCGATGAAGAACCCCTTAATGCGAGCGCAGCAGCGAGATATAGAACGCTAATTGGCAGTCTCCTGTATCTGGCTACACACATGCGACCAGATTTAATGTAGTGCGCTACAGTCTTAAGCCAATTCGGCCAAAATCCCGCGCAGCGCCATTGGGTCTCAGCTAAACACGCCTTACGCTATTTGATAGCGAATATGGTATAACGTACCAAAAGGGAAAGGATGAAATACGGGTTTTCTCAGATGCTGACTGGGGTGCAAACATTGCAGATAGGAAATCATTCAGCGAAATGATTATCCAATATGCTAAAGGGGCCATTTCCTGGATATGTCGTAAACAACCTACCATGGCGCTTAGCACCACGGAAGCCGAATACATAGCGCCAAGCGAGAGCACACGTGAAAGCTTGTGGCTACGAAATGCACTGAGCGAGCTGGGTATGGAACAGCATTGCGAGAAACCTACTAACATCCTTACAGACAACCAAGGCGCGATGAAACTAGCGGAAAACCAGATTGCCTCAGAGAGAACGAAGTACTTAAGCTTGAAGTACTGCTTTATCAGTGACACCATTGAGGCAAAATTAACCAAAATTGACTATGTACCGTCGGAAAGTAACCTAGCGGACAGCATGACCAAAATTATCAATTGAAAAAAATGGTCACCCACCTCAAATGCCTTGGGGTGAACGACCAAGAGGGGGTGTAGGAGAAGTTGAACTCCTGTGGCATAATTTGGCCACAGCTTCGGCAACACGTTTAAGTTTACGTTCGCTAGGGGACGCCGTGACCGACTATTTAAATCCGAGCGCAAGCCAAGTGCTTGATTGAATATCGTCTGCGCTGTTATGCGATACGGGTAGAAAATGTAACGTTGTTTTCACTATCACGTGATCTGCTCATCGGAGCAGATCACGTAATAGTGCATCCTTTATTTAATACAGTTTACTGGAACGATTCCAACACTTTCCTCTCCCTTTCGCTCTCCAATGTCCCATGCCGTATTGTCACCAACATCCCTATCACACTAAACTTTGGACATCCCAACATGGTTCGTTGACTCGCCACCTTATTGATGACCATGACCTTAAGATGGAGACCAGATATTGGTGCTTGATTTGTAATTACGACCCGGGGATTCATCCAGTTACCCATCGGTGTATATGTTACAGGCAAACGCGTCACTCAAACAATGGCGTCATTGCCTAGGCCATGTCATCACAACCGTGTTCGCCGGGCATTGACGTCACAGACTGGTCATTTTCAGGCAGTGATGTCACAGACTGCACCGTTTCAGCACAGCCTGACCCAAACGCACCGAACCCATTCGAAAG
>JAVBJR010000972.1:0-2692 GCA_031546965.1 Dysgonomonas sp. | reverse complement strand
AAGTGGTGAAGCAAAATCTCTGTGGAAATTGGTAAAAAAAAGTTATAAGCCGTCAAAGTTTGATCGTATTTTATGAAGACTCCCTTACTGGATGTCCCCCTGGGTTAATGGATAGGGGGACATCAAGTAAGGGAGTCTTCATAAAATACGATCAAACTTTGACGGCTTATAACTTTTTTACCAATTTACACAGAGATTTTGCTTCACCACTTGCTTTTTTAATGACTTTTCTTCAGGTAGTTAAAGTTTCAGGGTACCTTACAAAACCGTGCTAGATCTCCTTTTAGTTTTTCTCATATTTATATGCTCGTCCCCATGTCTTTGCCCATAACATTTCTTCATCTACCTCTTCTTGTATTATATAACTGGGTACATTCCACTTCACCCCCAGCACCCATCTCCAATACTTTGTGATCAGTTTCTGCAACTCTTCCTGTTCCACCCAGCCCCATGTTTCCGCTCCGTATGTCATCATGACTCTATCAAAGCTCGAAACAGTTTCCACCTCATTTCTAAATCCTCCATCCAATATCTCTCCCCTAACCCCCATACTGCTCCCATCCCTAATCTCGTTTTCTTCTTTAAATACCGTATGTGTTCTCCAAAACCGTTATTACTCTGCATCCACATCCCTAAATATTTAAAGACTTTAACCACTTCTACCTCATTTCCCTCCCATACCCACTTCTCCGCTCTTGCTCTTTTTCCTCCTTTCTTAAATATCTGCATCTTAGATTTACTGTAGTTCAGTACAAATCCCTTCCTCTTTAAGTATTTGTTTAAACAATTCAACATCCCCTTCATTTGTTTCGGATCATCTGCCACCACCACCATATCATCTGCATAAGCGGGACCGCTACCGCTACTTTCAGATTTGCTAGCGTTACCACTACCGCTACCGCATGCAACGCAAAAAGTAGCGGTAGCGGTCCCTCAGCATCGTAATGTTTTTCGTAAACTTTATCGAATTTTAGAAAAAGAACGGCTGAAGATATCGATTCGCCTTTTGGTATGGCCACTCATATAAGGTAAATCAATTTTATTAGCCTGTTTTAAATTAATTTCGTCTGTTCAAACGAAAGCGATTGTAAGGTTTCGTCGAATCCGACAGTTTTGTACAGAACTTTTAAACAGATCATCCAAAATTCAAGCCAATGATTTCGAACCGTGCAGAATTAAATGCTCTATTTTTTGTGTGTAAAGTTTAATTTTTTATGTGTTTTTCAGGGCAAAAAGTCTGGATGGATGTATTGTTGAACCTGAAAATCGCCCGATTTCTAAATTACTTCCAGCCTCAACCGTACAACGAAAATTCAACGGAAATTATACGAAAACAGTAAGGGATTCACTTTATTTAATCGTATCCATTTCGTTAATTTTACATGTACAAGAAATTTACTATCCATTTTCTTCTTGAACCAGCTTTTCCAGTTTGGCCCCGCCCACAATCCAAAATGGCGTCTCGATGCTCTACCTTAATCTCTTGTTCACAATTGTTGCAAAATTTTATAAGCTGTACACAGCACAGATATCCCTCTATAATTACTAGGGTCACTCTTTTCCCCACTTTTATATATGGGTACTACTACAGCTTCCCATTCCTCCGGTAACTCTCCACCCCGCCATACTTTGTTAAATAGATCCAATAAACCTTGTCTATACTTTTTGTCGCAAACTTCCACACTTCCGGTTCGATCTCATCCGTCCCAGCCGCTTTTCGTACCGGTATCTTTCCAATTACCTCATTCACTTCTTCCTCTGTAATCTCTCTATCCCAAAACTCATCTCCCTCTTCTCCTATCGCTTCTTCCCGCCACCCCCTTTCTTCACTCCCCTCACCATTCAACAATTTTTTAAAATGCTTTACCCAATCCTCTTCAATTATTTCTCCCTGTACCCTCGGTCTCTGTCTTCTCCCTTTATTAACAAATCTAGAAAAATTTTCTTCCGTCGCAATCGCCTTTAACTCCTCCTCTATTTCTTTTTTCCATCTTAGTTTGCTCTCCTTACACACCTCTTTAAACCCTTTTCGCTCTTTAAGATATTGATATCTTTTCTCTTCCCACTCTCCCCTCTTTGCCCTTCGGAGGTCCCTTAATCCTTTCCTCATTCTGACACTAGCCTCAAAACAATCCTTTGTCCACCATCTTTCTTGTCCTCCACCTTGTCGCTGTTTTTATTCTTGTCTTGGTCGCACCTTTTTAACTTCTATTTTTAGTCTATTCCAACAATGTTGTACTGTTATATCTTTCCCATCCCTTTCCCCCAATCTCTCTTTAAAATCCATTTACCCCCTCTTCTGTCCAAATGTACTTTTTCCATCCTTTCCCTCCCTCCACTGAAAGTATTCCCTCTTCCTTCTCACCCTCCTCCCCCATAGTAAGCAGCAATGGCATATGGTCAGATTCAACTCTTACTCCTACCCTGAACGTTGTCACCTCCCTCTCTGCGTGTCCATTAACTATCCCATAATCTATTATTGTACTCCCTCGCTCTGCCACATACGTCCACTCCCCTCTTTCATCTCCTGTTTTCCATCCATTCAACACTATTGTGACAGTTTCTTTAATGTCAACTTTTCTTCTTCGAAACAGTTCAAATAAAATAAACAATCAGGTTCTAGATTCTGCAAAAATCTTCGGACAGCTTGGAGTAGAGTGGATGTAGAGATAGGGTAGTTTCTCCAGATTCG
>JAVBJR010000496.1:0-3131 GCA_031546965.1 Dysgonomonas sp. | reverse complement strand
AACCAAAGTGATCACCTTTGGCTCTGGGACTTTGGCCAATTCCGCTAAACTGTGGCACAACTGCAGATGTTTGAATTGGAAGGGATTATTGCGCGCACCTTCGAAAGACCTCATGATTTTGTCACTCATCCATTCAACCTGTAAACATTCACAGCAGTGTAAACTCATAAGAATACAACTAATACCAATGAGGATTGCAAACCTGAGATTTGGCAAATTCGACAACATTGTAACTGACGTTATTAATAAGAGCCAAAGAGTACGCTAGCAAGCCCGAGTCTTGATTTCGCCACAACTGGTCCTGTTAAAAATAAAATTACTACCAATATTACCTAGTTTTCTTCAAATGAAACCTTCCAGTAAGATACTTCATTAGGAATTATTATACCTACCAGCATATGAGCAAGTTCAAGAACTCGACCAGCCGTGTCCACCGCAATTAACACATTTCCTCCACTTCGCAACGTTTGCAAAATGTTAGCTGTAACAAACAGGGGAAATATGAACACAAATGTACCTACACTACAATTAACATATTTCATTGGTTATTCAATATTTAAATACTCATGAGCTGCTCATCTCGGAGTCGACGTCTAGTTTGAATATACGTGGCATTGAAGGCATCTGTGATAAGTAGTGCAGGTCGACTAATACTTTCCAAAACACATCCATTTAAATGTCTGTATAATCGTCAAACATCATTATTTAAACTTGCAGCTCTATATAAAAAAATTACTTTCAAAATGCATTTACAACTTCCTCAGAATGAACACCTTTCTTTCTTGTGATTGTAATCTACAGCATACAGTATATCCTCTTCACCATCTTTCATTATTTTCCAAATGGTACCACCAATCATGTGACCGGCTGGTAGAGGTGTGATGGTTAACCCATGACCTTTTCCTGTAAATTCATAATTACATCAAATACGAGGAAAAATAGCAATTTTGCAATTGTATGTATAATCTTATAAAACTGCTGAATACCTTTCAGACTGACGGATTGGTTAAACTTCAATTGTGTGATTTTATCAAATGCTGCATCTACGTCATCCAGAGTGAACAAGTCAAACTCCTCTGTATTATGCCTAGACTGCAAATTATTATTAAAATACAATTAACAGTGAATTCAATATATATTGAATGTCAAATCAAATAATGATTTTACTAACCTGGTAAAGATCATACATGAACATCTGACCCATTTTATACACGGGAATGGTTGCATAAATTGGACAATTCAAACCACATTTTCCAACAGAGTAAGGCAATGCTCCCAAGTGCAGATGATCAGGGTAAGACAGTAGAACCGCATCTATTTGATGCAAGTGCCTAATAAAAATAAACCAAAACAAGAACAGAATAAATGGATATATACTTAAGCACGTACAACACTGAGAGACATACTTTTTAAGCTCTTTTTCAAACGTGTGGCTGAAAAACTCGTCCCATCCGCAGTCCAACAAAAAGCGAAATTCGTCAACTTGAAGCACGTAGCAATATGGAGTTTCCCCATAAACGCCAGATAGAGGTTGTAGCTTGATTATTGATGTCATCTGCGTGGATATATTCAGTCGTTTTCTAAACGATTATTACTATCACAGCGCAATAAACATCGGCGAAAGTGAAAACAGTTCCGTGATTCAAGCGCGAATTCACTTCAACACCGTAGCCGCCATTTTGGTCAATGTTGCAATGTTCGGCGTCGCAGCAATGAGCTCATTGGTCGCAGACAGTTCTTAATAATTTATAACATTGCAAACGTAAAACAAAGCTTCTTCGTTATAGGTCATCTTTGTTTTAAGACTAATATTCATATTTGTTTGCCATGTATATAGCTTTCTTGTTATCGCATTTTATTGTTCTGAATTGCCGTGTTCTGAGTTACTATATATAACGTGCGTCACACAACACTGATTTGAAAAAAAGCGGGAGATTACACGTGGGTAAATAAATTTGAAAAGATAGAGAATGTGTGGTGTAGTAATTAACGTGCATGCTAGAATCAAGAGTGTACGTATGAAAATTAACTTCAAATTACTATACATATATTGCATCTTATATTCGTTTCAGTATATGATGCAGCCGGCCATCAAAGTTAAAGACGAACCTCCTAACTTAATTATCCCCGTCCTAAAATGCCACACTGTGCTAATAATTGCGAATAATTGTTCCTATTAATTTCCAAACATTGTGTCACTTAGATAGATACAATTAATTCCAATAATAATTAACTATTGGTCACACGTATATAATGCTCAACATATAATATAACAACTATAAGGAAATTAGTGTGACGAGTTGTTATATACAAATATATTTTAAAATTAGGAAATAAGTGTCGATCATTATATACATAAAAATGTTTTTTCGCAAAATTAAAGTAATGAGCATTGGCCGGATTTGCTTACACTTTACACGCACTGTAAAGCGATTTTTGATTATTATGTATAATAATTAAATATAATAATTATTTAAAGCTCCGAATGCTGTTTGATTCGAAATTATCGAATGCCGTTCTAAATAAAGCATTCGAATCATTCGAACTGCCACACATTTTGTAGTGCATGTACATCGACAATAATTTGTCTGGGAAAGCAGCAATCTTCATCTACTGCTAAAGTAAATCGGCTAGCTATACTTCAAAAATGATAGAGTTTTCTGTGGGGATGAACATCGCCAAGGGTGTAATGTATTGCTTGAATTTTCTCTTTTTGGTAAGTGAATTCTCTTGGTCCAAGGTGAATGTATGTTCCAAATTTTTCAATTCATTATATATATTATATTCATAATTACATGTCAGTCGATGACTGTATATATCCATGTGTAAACTTATATTCTTTGATCTTGAAGCAATTTAATTTAATTCCAACGTTAAATGCGATCTGTCTAATTATAAACTGATAAATTAAGGAAGCACGCACTTAAAAATGACTGTTCTTGAATTCGGGAATTTTGTAAAAATGTCATCTAATAAATAATATGGCGTACGTTCGATCGAATATTGCAGGTTGCTGGAATCGGTATTATTGCTGTATGTGCAGTAATTGTTTCTGATGGCTCATACTACTCTAAAGTGCTGGAAGAGGGCGAATTTAATGCCGCCCCTGTTGTGGTGATTATTGGTGGACT
>JAVBJR010000805.1:0-15551 GCA_031546965.1 Dysgonomonas sp. | reverse complement strand
CGTAATTTCACTTAAACGCGACTTTAGACATGTCAAATACTTGCTACCATCGCAATTTCAAGATTTTTAGAATCGTGGTTTTAACTCTAGATCGACTGGTGCATAATGCCCTGTGGTCCATTCATCCCCGGTCTCCCCTATATATGTTACCGTCATTCTGCCGTCATCCGCCGTTTGCCGAATGACGTCACAACGCGGTAATCTTTCGTTCCGAGGGTTTTGCTGTCACGTGAGAAAACCTAACCTAACCTAATTTAAACTAACTAAACATATCTCAGTTCCGCAAACAATTGGAGGAGGCGGAGAATATCGTAGTACGTGCGTGGTACGCGTTGTGACATCATAAAACGCCGATTCGGCAAACGGCGTGTCTTTGCAGAATGACGGTAACATATATGCAATGGAATCTCTCTACGTAGCAGCTCCCCTTATAAGGGCATTGCTATATAAAATACAGTATTTATTGCCGCTTGATATTTTCCACACCAAACAAGGGTACCTACCTCTATTAGGGCGATTCCCTTATAAGAAGCTGATGCATTTGTTCTTACCGAGTTGTCAAAATTGATTTTTATAAGGGCAAAAAATGCCCTCCATGGATTCATTGGTTCAAAAACCTGCTTGAAAAATTGTTAGAGATGCATGTGACAGACACTGTTCATAGTTGTGCTTTAAAACAAACTTGTAATTGTAAGCTTTTGGAAAATATGCTACATTCACGATTACTACGATTTATTATAAGGGCAGAGTGCTGTTACAAATAGATTCATTCCCCAAGAGCATACCCTTAAAAGGGACAAAATTATGAATTCCTTGTGGTGCCGTTTTATGGATATTCCAGTGTACATGCACAGGTTTTCAATGTTGCAGTTTATTTACGTAATTTGTTTCTAACACGTACTTTGTATTTTGTGTGTTATTTATTATTGCATAGACTTAGGGATTTTGAGCAATTAGGGATATTTGTTGGTGTATCAATGTCACACAAATGAGCTCATGTTCACATTTTGGGGAATTCTGTTGGGCATTTGCTGCACAATTCGGGTTGTTTTTATGTTGAAATTTGAGAATAATTTGCAGGGAAATGACCTGGAATTATTTTCGTGTGTCTGGAAATCCTAGAAATGTCCTGGAAATCCACATCTGTTTTTTTAGTTGACACACTGCTATATCATTTTCATGTAATTTTGCATTGGAATGATGAAGACATACGATGGTTATCCGGAAAGTCATTTATTTTAAAATACAAAGCTTTTGTAATGTCAAATGTTAATTAACAAAACGTTCAACGTGAATCTGAAACCTGTATTTTAATATTACATTCTACGTGGCCCTTGTCCAGTTCAATTTAGGAAGTTGTGAGGATGTGATTAATAAACAACGCAGCAAGGATCACCTCGGGTAACCGTGCAGCAAATTTCGTTTGTGCGACACGTGCTTGTTGGAGGAGTACCTGGAATTAAACAGCTTCCAGGGTTTTGAAATGGTGCACATTGCAGGGGTGGGGTTGTAGTCGGACATCTTGCCCCTGCTGAGAAACCAAAAACATATTTCACCCTATGTGTTTCAAGTTTTACGCGAACAAGTGATGTCTTACCGGGTGGAGAAGTTGGTGGAGGTTCGATTGTTGAATAACAAAGGAGCTTGGTATCGGCAGCAACAGTTGGAGTAGGAAAAGGAGCATCAGTAGTGATTCGGAGGCAACAGATTTCGTTTGGGTAGCAGTCACTTTGCTTTGTGCAAGTACATTGGTCATCAGCGCACTCTGGGGCCGGATTCGGATAGTAATCTTCGCACACTGGGAATAAATAATGTAAAGAAAAGTACATGGTCTGCCCCTTTGAAATTTCTCTTTGATAATTACAAATTATGGACTTTATGATTTGCTTTTAAACACAAGTGCATCGTAATAGTATTTCTAGCAACACAGCCAAGTAAATGCAATGCAGCAGCAGACCTATTTTGCAATTGATTCAAATATATGTACGTGTCAGCCCCCACGTGAGACATGTTTTGTGAGATTTCTTGAAAACCATTGTGTTTGTACACTTTCTGAAGTGACAGATATGTTTGTTTTGATGCCTTTTATCGCTTATATTTTTTTGGGTTGACTGTCCCTTTAAAAACGGCGGATGGAGGAGCAGCAATCATTATTTTGGTAAGGTAAATGGAGAGTGCTTCACTACGGTGTTGCACCTCTTGGCACACTTTGTGTATCTGAACCGAAGACCTTTTTGATAATTCGTGTAAAATCGTACGTGGGGTGGTGGCTGGCTCCGTCGCAGTGGTGGTTGCCTCTGTCTGGGTGGTGGTTTCTTCCCACGGGGTGGTGGTTTCTTCCCACGGGGTGGTGGTTTCTTCCCACGGGGTGGTTGTCTCTTCCCACATGGTGGTGGTTTCCTCTGGCCAGGTTTCTTCCCGCAAGCCACTTGGATTTTCACGTTCTATCACTTCAGTGCTGACCACTTGACCACCAAACTGATTTGCTGAGGAAATGAAATGCAAGATATTGTTTATTAATTCCAATTGTGGATGTACAACATACCTTTGTCAGCATTATTGCTTAAATATCGAAATTCAAGGTTCTTGGACCGGTCAGTCATCAAATTATTTGTAGCGAATTGAAGTGTTTCCAGTAAATTAAAGTCAAAAGAACAGATGTTGATGTGTAGCATGGAAATGAGGTCGCCCACTGATGATATTGCACTTGTTCTTCATATTACAACGGATATATTGATACAAATACTGGTCTCATTATGACCATGAAGAAGACATGCATATGTTGAAACATATAGGTCCATTCAAACAAGACCTTGTATATCCAAGGAATATTCCTTGGTATATCTGATTTGTGGAATTTATTTATCATCACTGCATAGTTTGATATTTCAATGGATACACTGGTAGCATGCTTGTGCCTATTGATATTGCAACTCAAAACTACTGAGATATTCAAGCTGAAGCACTGTTTTGACATTCTAGGCACAGTTGCCCCAATTTAGTCATATATAGTCCAAACAACAAGGAGACTGAATGTCGCGTAGCATTCCTTGTCACCTTTCATTGCACAGGCTATATAGTATGGTTACATTTCACTTTGCTTACGTGCTTATGGATTAAGTTGGCAACAAGTATGTTAATAAGTACGTAGTATAATGATTATTACCTTTGCCATGTTGTGGCCCTCGCAAATGGAAGCACGCGGCGGTGCTTGCGGATATTAGGACAAAGACGATAACTTTGTAGGCTGCCATGTTTTATTTGCTGTTGAGATGGAATTAGAGGTACAAATAACGTTTCGATACCTGTATACCTTGTAGTACCCTCAAAATTTTGCCTTATCATTATTTTGTTATTGGTTTTAGGGATCGTGACGATGACGTCATCGTCATTTTGCGATAACCTAGAGGCTCTCAACGGCTAGCCCTCTGATTATTCGCCACTTATCTTATGTGAATCTTTGTTCCCAGAACAACGTTACAAAACAACATATCTTACAAATTATTATATAATTTTATACTTTATTGAATATATTCCTCGGTACCGTCAATTTCCCACCCACTACCAAAGATAACTTGCAGACCGTTACAATAAATGGGATACATGGGTATTAAAGATTTCCCGTGAAAGTCCCTATTCCCATTTTGTGGTCACAATATAGGATTGGTCTATTTGGGTCTATTGGCACTTAGGTTTCGACTCTACCCTCTCTATGACGTCTGCGCATAGTCTATGGCCAAAAAACATGGGAATTTGATTTCCTAATTTCTCGCAATATCTCGGAAAAGGATCAACAAATAAAATCGAGAACATTCAGGGCATTAGGAGTGAGTGAGTTATTCATTTCTGCGCAGTATTTTCCAAATCGGCGAAATGAAATTTACCCTGTCAGGTCACCCTTAAGTTCATCATTTATTCAATGCATTTTATTTCAAAACACGTGCAAAATTTCACGAATGACTGCTGCATTTTTTGAAATGAGGTTTTGTGAAAGTTAGTTTCATGGTATCATTGGACGGGTCCACTTCATATCTGTGAATAAACAGGGTTTACAATGTGTGGATGTTTATGATAAATACCGAGGTTTGTATTTGATGTTGACCCAGACATTTGTTATATCAAACCCATTGTGCAATATGCAACAATTTCAAATTGTGTATACTGCCCAGATAGATCATGCACAATGTTCTGTTTTACCATTCAAACTTCTATACAATACTCAATGAATTGACACACTCTGGATTGCTCTCTATTCTACTTTTTAATATTCACTAAACCTACAACATTTTATGTATTGTTAACGAGGATATGATAAACTTGATTTTGATGCAAAAGTTCGCAAAATGATGGAAATACTTTTTTGAAATAAGAATTTATGCAACTATGTTTAGTATTTTTGCTTCCCTGATTTCTTGTTTATCGCCGGCATCGAATTTTCCAGTTTGGCTGTGCAAGTTATGCATGGTTAATGATTATTTGTGTTAAGCGTGGAGTTATATCTTTTCCAACTTTTTCACGCAAGATCAGTAGCGGTAGCAGGATAGCGGTAAAGGCTTTATGCTCATTTGTGGCTCGTTGGTAGTTCGCTGGTAGTTCCAAAAGCATACATTTGGTAGCCAGTGTTGGCAAAAGGGGCAAAAACAGCTCCCGAGTACTGTTCCCACTTCTGGACATGCGAAGTTGATCGTGAAATGGGTTTATGGAATAACGCAGCAAAAAGGACCAAAACGCGTGAACGAACAGCAGATTTCGTTGGGGCGACAAAGGGTGGGTATAGCTATACAATCTCCTGGTGCTGCTGGATTACATGTCAGGGGTGGTGTCTTAATCGGGCAAGCTCCTGCTGGCGAGAAACAAAAACATAAATTACTCGCATTCTTCTGAACCTTTGTACAATCTAATGATATCTTACCAGGTGGGGATGGTGGCTTAGCAGGAGTGTTTGAATAGCAAAGCAATTCATGAGTTGCAGGCTCACCGATTTTAACGCAACAAACTTCACCCTGGTAGCAGGGTGCTTGTTCTGTACAAAAACATACGGAAGGATTGGAGACGCAAGTTGGGTGCGGATTCGGAGAGTAACCTGTACATGATGGGACTGAAAAATGAAAAGCAATATGTAATGTCTGCTCAAATGAATTTTCTCTTCCAAACTTCCAAAATTATTACCAATACGTATATGGAATAAGGAATTTTAACTCTAGCCGTTTTGTACGAATTTTTGAATTTAGTAAACCTTTCGGACTTGAATCAATTTTAGTTATTGTGGATATTGCTTGCTAACTTAATTTATAGACCCATTTAGGGACAAACTCTAATAACAGAGATCGCTACAACTAGCTGTCACCTATTGGCGCAAAACGTACTGTCCGCCATTATGGTTGAATTTGAAGCTTGTGTTCACCAATCACAGCCCCGCAAGGACCTTGGCTGAATGTAGTGGCAGCACCCATGAAACCGAAACTAGAAGGGTCTATACCGCGGTCACCCGTTTCGCCAAATCCCGTTTTGGCAAAATTCTCCTTCCCATTACAACATTTTAACAGCTGCGCTAATTTTTGTCGCAAGGGGACATCCCTTTTTGCCAATTCGTTTTCTTTTTTATGGTAGTCATCATGTGAACACTTGTTTAACCAAAAATCCGTGAAAATTAAAACAAATGGCATCAGAAACTTAATAGCAGGGTGTGCGATCATTGTGAACCCAGCTCGATGATGCCACTTGCTACGTACAGTGATAGTCATCTCTCGCATTGTAAGGTTAGCTTGCCTTATGTTTAAACTGCAGCATTTGCATAATTTGGACAATTCCTGCCATTGCAGTGCCAAGTTTCCACCCAGTTGTGATTCATACTGTGGTAACAACTAGATGGCCAGGTAGCACTGAAATGACTGAAATTGAATTCACAAATTATGGTCATTTGTATTTGTCCATTACTTACATCCTTGTACAAGTGGACTTAAAGGAGAACAGCAAGTGGAAATCGCGATTGCTCAGATTTCCATGTGAATGTGAGATTTACTAGCTAGTCTACTCCGTAAAAATAATCCAGAATTTATTACTTACGCGGTTGATCAGGATTGAAATGCCGAAGTCGGCCGAAGAAGGTACGCTGTACCTCCCACAATTTTGCGTTTGTGACGTCACGTTTTGGCGTTTAAGCATGCGGGAGTAGGTACGGCGCTTCAGTTTATGACGTTTAGAACGCTTATGACGTCAGAATATGGTAAAAATCCGTTAGGAACGGCCTCAACTTTTCCGTTTAATATCGCCGTGGGTAAATTTTTGTCGTAAAAACGGATGTCGTAACTAGTTTCCCCGACATTAAATGCACCAGCAGTTAAAGATTGAAGCATAATAAGGTAAACCTTTCTGTTCACCTTTAAGGTAGTAGTTGCTGAACTAGCCGTAGATGTTGGTGTAGCTGCTGTAGCTGCGGTAGGGTAGGTGAGGTGACTGGAGGACGTGTTGGATTTCCAGGTGTGTAGCAACATGCCGTAGACCTTAGCAAGTCGATGCAGCATTGGTTCGAGGAGCATTGTGAGTTACTTGAGCATGATCCTCTGCCATCACAGTTTGCATTGGGGCATGATGCTCTTTCACCTAGAGCTTAGGCATTGTTCATGTCATCAAGTAAACTGTACGATTAACACCCAGAATAAACCCTGTACCTTTATCTGACAAGCTAGACAGCTTGTGTCCGTAAGAGACTTGCCCAACCAGAAATGACATGGTTGCGCAAACGATGACGAACAAATTGCAGACTGATGCCATCTAGTATGCAATAATATTACTTTACACTAGTCTTCATTCATTGGTCAACGTGTGAACGGACGATATATTTCATGTCTTCGATTTTGATAAAATTGTGTGGGAATAATTAACGCACGCATTCCTGCCCTTGAGACTTTAGTGTTAATATCCTTGTTGGCTTATGCACAGTATATGTTGGACAACTTGCTGTATTCTCGGTTTTACTGCATATAGGCTACTTTTATGGGTTACAAGTCTCTTGGCTTGCCTTTTAAAGGAGAAGTGACACGATTTTGCAACCCCCCTCAAAACTAATTTCATAATAAGAAGGCATAAAAACAAACACGTTTGGCGTTTACGGAATTTAAATACATCGAATAGTCGCAGAGAAATCGGCAGTTGAAGTTCGGTTTATTTTGAATTGTCCGCGCATGCGCAGTGAGGTTCGCACATTGTATGGGGCACCTGCTGCTTCACATGCGAGCGAGCGCCGATGTGGCGACCAAGTGCCGTTAAAATCACGCTAAAACGGGATTGTAACGGCAGTTGGCATTAGTGGATCGCTGAAACGTAAAAATCATCGAATTTATAATAAAATTTCACTCGTGAAACTGCATTTTTCGTTACAAAATCGCAAAACGATCCAAATGTTCCTCGGATTATCGTATGCCGTCGTAATTCCGAAACGATCGCAAATTTATATGTTGTAAAACTCACGATCAGATCCGTAACCTTTTTGTGGCGTTCTGATTGGCCACGCCACCAACCCACCTTTCCAATTGGTCGGCGCATCCCGAAGCGTCGAACGTTGACTTCGAGTCAACTCGAATACTGACAAGTTAGGCACGCCATACACTGCATTTGGTGATACATTAATTATGTACTTCCTACCGCAAGGTCCTACCGCATTGGAAATTGCCTCAACTAATTAAAAAAAAACTACCACTTCAAAAAATTTGAAAAATTCACGGATGATTCAAAACATAGCTACGCACTTAGAATTAAATTGTCGTTGGAATCGCTATCATCGATTTTTCCCCTGTCACTTCTTTAACTATAACCTGCTATGGCTGTATGTGCAAGTCATTTCATATCCACGGTGTAATAAATGTGATACTGTTCTGGATTCATATGGTGTGGAGAGGGGTAAGAGTTCATAAGACATGATTGCTTTTGAATGTACAGTATGTCCGGAAATGCTCCGTTACGGTTTAGGGGCGGATGAAACCCGCATTGTGCCCCTGTTAGTAGGGCACAATGCGGGTTGCCTACTGTACACTCCACACTGGCCATTGATTTGGCATGTGTTTACCAACAGACTAAATGAAGTACTGCGACAAACGGTAGTTATTATGCATTTGATTGGATTGTTGGTCTGTAGGTAGTGCGTACAGATGGTTGTTATATGAAATGTGCATGTGACGCTACAGGAGTTGCTTGAAGTTGCGACCGCCAACATCAATGTATGTACGGTATCTGCGAAACATGTTTTGATAGACTTTGTTCACCATTCTTCTTGTGTTGTGGAATCCGAGAAGGACCTTAATTGTACGATATATTCAGGCTGCAGTGTTGCAAATCCACAATGTGGGAGGAATGGTGGGCAGAGTCTCTGGAACAAAACGTGCTTTGCAGATGGCATGCATTCATGTTGGTGGTCTCAACTTCTAGCAACTCCTGTTGTGTCAAATACACAATTCACGTGATAACAACCATCTGTACGTACTACCGACAGATAAACAATCCAATCAAATGCAATTAAAACAACACGCAATAACAATTGTTTGTCGCAGTACTTCATTGTTGGTAAACACATTCCAGACCAATGGCCACAGTGCGGAGTATACAGTAGGCTACCCAGCAATACCCTGGGTAGCCTACAAACAGGGGCGCAATGTACAGTTTTCATCAGCCCATAGACCGCGGTAACGTAGCATTTCCGGCCATACCTTAATAAGCAATATTTCACCTATCTTACCCCTTTCCACACCGCATGAATCCTGAGCAGTTTCACATCTACACCTGTATATTTAGTATGATATACCCAAACAAGTATTAGAACGCCCCGGACAATAGGAATATATTAGTATTTAAACAAGATTGCATAATACTTCGCTGTGCTACATACATACCTCCAGATACACTGTTTCACACCTTCAAGTTTGGAGTCGATAGTTGTGAATGATTGTTGAAACTATAGTGTGGACTTGTATACTAGAAAAATGCATTGCAATTCTAATTGGCCTTGGTGGCATTGAAATACACTTTATTGACCTTAATAAACGCTGCGATAATGAAAAGCTTATAGATTATTTCTCGTATTCTATATAAAATTGAAATGCACCTGTCAGCATTTTGAAATCGTCACATGCCAATATGAGAAGTAACAATATATAGCAACCATTTTTTATATGATTATTTTCCAAGTATCATTTGTATTTCATATTAGAGACTAGAGAATAAAGTATATCTGACTCCATTCCTATACAGCTTCATAAAAATGAATTGCAGCGTTATAATTCCCGGAATTACGTGAACACTAGGGTTGTAGTTTTCTGAAATTATTTATGAATTTTTATTTTCTAAACTAAAAATTGAAAAGCATACTGTCTAAAGTATTCCTCCACTGCCGAAATGCAAATGCACAATTTGTTGCGATTAGCAGCTAGAAATATTTTTATGACAATAATAGTTTTTGTCTACGTAATGTTATTAAAATATATATGCTTTATTACGTATATACTTGGAGAAATTTAACCCACTTAAGTTTACTTGTATTTATTATGCTATTTCCTTTTTTGTAGTAGGACTAAACTAATTATAAATTAAGCAATTGAGTAGACGTTGCTTCATTTGTTGAGTGTCATTTGACAGAAAATCGTCAGGAAATAGGGAGCAAGAAAACACGAATTTTACTTCCACGAGAGACAAGTTCATTACAAATTTATGGCAATTAACTTAACATGCTTTTAATTCAATGTACTTTATTTATACAATCTTTGTTATAACAAAGATTGTAAATTTTCAAGAACTGAAAAGTATAGGAATAGTATACGTGAGTGGTCAATGTACATGCAGGTTTCTCCGTGTTTGTAGCTTGTTGTCGCTGTTCACCAGGTGAACCATAACTGCGACCTTATAACATATTGCAACACAATTAACTATTGTTCGGGATTTTATACACTTTTAAATGAATTGACACACATACCCTGGATTGTACACCTATTTAATTAATTTTGAATATCCAGAAAAATGTGTTTCTGCACTTGCATGTATGTTGGCTACAATATTTTTGCATCAATAACGTTTATTGAACGACATAAGAATGTAGAAGCGAAAGATGCACTTGTTACATATAATAATGGACCTATTTCAGTGAGCTAGCTAGCACTTCCCATTTCCAATATGAAGACCGTAAGGAGACAAAATCTGCAATCAACCTGATTGGTAGAAATGCAAGTTACCCTTTATAAGAAAGCCATTCTGTGAACGTTTTTCAGCCAATGTAAGGGACCGAAATAGTTCAAATGCCGTTATCCTGAATACAAAAAGTGAAATACATGTTCAAAGTGAAATTTTTTTGATATGCGAAAGTTCACAACGTGATGACTAGCTGCATTTTTGAAAAGGATTTGTGCAACTACAGTCATTCTCAACTCAAGGTTGAAGCTATTTCGTCACCAAAAACACCTCACAAAGTGGAATGATAAAGTATGTTCGCACAACTCCACTGGCTGGCAAAAGCGCCATATCGCGATTTTTTGCCTGTTTTTGCCAGTTGGCAAGATCTTGCAAATGCGCGGGTTTGTATGAGCTCTAAGTGCTAGCAAATGTGTACAATATATGTATATAATAAAACGTAAGAGTACTGGAGATTATTCAATGTTTATTTTCAAGTAAATCCAGTCAAAAACCAAGGAACTACTTTCTATGGGAAGGGTTACTGTGATGTAAGCATTGCAAGAAGGCAACAGCCTATAAGGAAATAGCGTCATCTTGAGTTTAGAATGACTGTATAGCTAGTTTCATATTTTCATTTCGCAAAATTCAGCAACGTTATTTCCAGATAGGCTGTGTGCTGTGCATGTAATAGTGAATTATTGTTTGTGCGATGTGCTAAGTTCAATCTTAGCAAGTTTGCCAATGCGCATATATGCTAGATTGCAGTCCAAGATTGCAAACAAGTTCGGTATTGTTGGACTGTTTACTTGCGGATGGATATTGGGCAATCCCGCCCACTCTTGGTTTAGCCAATTACGTAGCGCCTAAAAGATGGACAAGGGAATGAATGGGCCACGAGGCTCATAATACGGGCTTTTGGGCTTTTTCACAAGTAAAATTGTAAACACGCTGACTCCAAGTTTTGTTTACACAAACAACAACTTTATTGTCATTCTGAACAGATGGTATTAAAATAAATTGATGGTTTGCGTATTTCAAGTAATATAACAAGGCAAATCTGGGGAACTACTTTTTTGTAATGCAGGGTTACATGCCCGTATGGAAACCGATTTTCTGCAACCTTTGACTGCGAAGTAGTATAGTTAGGTTATGGAAGGTGTTAAGGATAAACTACGCAGCAAGGTACTCCTCGGCCAACCTTGCAGCAAATTTCGTTGCCGCGACACGAGGTTACTGCGGGAGCAGTCTCAGTAGCTTCAGTTATTATACAACTTTTATCATCTTGAAATGGTGCGCATTGCAGGGCCGGGGTTGCAGCCGGACATCTTTCCCCGGCTGAGCAACGAAAATATATTTCAGATTAGGCAGTGTTTCAAGTTTTGCACAAACCAATGATGTCTTACCAGGTGCTGCCGTTGTCGTAGGCGGAATAGTTGAAAAACAAAGCAATGATGGAATATCACCCTCTGTGTAAGCGCAACAAATTTCGTTCTCGAAGCAGTGAGGAGCTTCCACTTCGCAAGGACAGTCGGTAGGAAGAGTGCAGGAAGGGTGCGTATTGGGATAGTAATCTTTGCATAGTGGAACTGAAAAATTAAAAGCAAAATATATGGTCTGCTCAATTGAAATTCCTTTTCTAAAATAGCAATGTTTGGAATAGCGACTTCTAAATTCAAACTTCTAATATGTTTTACATAGTTTTGCTTTCTTTAAAAATTGTAATTTGATAAAGTTCTAGTTTTAATGGATATTTACTTGCTAACTATACTTGGAATTTCTATAAAAAAACTGAATTTATTGAATTGATGCTGTTTGCGATAGAACCTTTCTAGTGTGATCTGGTATTCTTCAATGGTGACAGGTTGAGAAAGAATTTGTGGTTCACTTTCAAAAACCAGTGCATTGCATAATTTCTGGCTACTACAACTGACCAGTAACTCAAATTGTTTTCAAACTATCCTACTACTCAGGATCCTCACAGGTTTATTATGGGCAAGGTACTATATCCCCTTGATATGTATGCTAAGATCTCAAAACAACATTACTGTATGAATAGACAGCAAAATGCTCATGAACTTCTAAAGTATTTTTTGATTCGTTTTCTAAGGGCCAACAAATAAATAAATTTTTATCTAACCCCTTTTTCTAATTTTGAGATTGTAAAATACAACTGCCATCAAATCTTTACATCCATTGTGTACTTTACCATTAATCATTACTGAAAAGACCTGATCATTCTATAGGAGGATGAACAAAGTTACCGCTATTCCACACCTAGCGCAAACATTGCATCTTTCATCATAACATACTAAATTTTTATTTGTTTGACTATATAATATACTATATTGTCATTTGTGGTTTGACTAAAAAAGGAAGTTCTCCAACCCTCACGCCATGCTAGATGCCTGAGGTTGGGGCTGTACCTATTGTGAAGTCCCAGTTATGCGCACATGTTTGCAGAGAGTGCTGAATTGTGATAAAGACAGCCAGTTTTTTCCTGGTGATATAGGGCTTATCTAAATGACTTCATAACCAATGATGCGGCCATCTTATGGTGGGGAAATCTCATTTGTGGCATGCATTTTTTGTGCAAATCTGACACCAAAAACGAGTTTGCGGTATGCAATATACCAGAGTTGTTGCAATTCAAAGCTCGATAGAAGTAAATGATTTGAGCAATAGTATTTACATGCTGCGGCTTGTGCAGGTGCATGAGTTGGATCTCCAGCTTGGTAGCAGCATGCCACTTTAGTGACTGCATCGATGCAGCATTTGCTTCCGGGGCAATCGGCATCATTTTTGCAGTTTTCTTTCCCAGCGCAGTTCGTATTGGGGCATCCTTGTCTTTCACCTAGATTTTGGGTATTATAGTTTAGGTGAATAAAGGAAAGGCAGTTATAATTTGTTAACCTTCATTTAAGGAAACGTTGAACAATTTGTGTCCGTAAGAGACTTGTCCAGCCAGAAATGACAGTTCAAGTGTGACAAGGAAAACATTGCAGACGGTTGCCATCTAATTTACAAATACATACTATAATAAGCACATTGCTATGTTGTACATGCAGACCTGCTGCAGTTCGCAAAAGTTGTGCATGTGTACGAGACATACGTACCTTAGTCTTGCGGTTGATTGGCGAATGTCAAAACTTATGGATTTGGTAGCTTATATACTAGAAACTTATAATACAATTTGAATCGGTCGATCATACCACCATTCAAATACACTCCATTGACCATGACAATGACAATATTATTCACCTGTCATACATTTTTCATACGAAGCCGGAACGCACCTGTTGGTATTTGAAATCAATGCTATCAATAAATTTTGGTGGCAGTATTGCATTATCAGAATTGTTATGACCTTTCATGAATTTCTAATCTACAGATATGCATATTGATGTGCACAAGAACTGAATGAAGGGTGTCCGCAAAGCATTGGCGGCGGTTTCCTTTGGTTACCAAATAATGATACGTATTAACACTTTAATACCTTTATTTGGCCCAGTATAATACTAATAAACTAATAAACATTATACACATATTCAGTATTATTTTTAATGTTCATTATATTTCCAGCAGTTGCATCTGTGGAGTTTGAATTTATGAATATATACAGCATGCTGCAAAAGTCTGTGGAAATTGTTAATAACTTGGACAGAAATGATTTCATTTGGCTCGGAAATAAGTCAGGGGGCCGTCATCTATGCATGAATTTTGCCATATATAAAGATAGGGAAAACAATTTTCAAATGTAAGCTAAAAAGCACTTCTGCTGTGTTATTCACTGATTTCTAATGTATTTCTATAAAAAGGTTCACAGTAACTCTGGCAACATTAAGGTCACATTTTGTACTATTGAGGAGGAGATTCAATTCAGTTCATTTACTTAAATATAACTTTTAAAGTTTTTGTATTCCATAAATATACCAATTATTGCACATTCTATCCTATGATACAAACGGTTGATTTCACAGGGCTATTTAATCGTTTTTCAGCACTATTGTAGGTTTATTGGTGTTATCACTAATTAGCATTTCTGTGATATTGAATTGGAAGTTGTAGACGTACGAGGTTTATCCGGAAAGTAATAGCCGTTCTTTATTTTAAAATACAAAGCTGTTGTAATGTCAAATGTTAATTAACAAAACGTTCAACATGAATCTTAAACAAATTTTTATATTACATTATATATGACAGTGTTTCTTGGCTCTTGTCCATGCACACAGTTAGGCTATGGAAGGTGTGAGGATGTGATTAATAAACGACGCAGCAAGGATCACCTCGGGTAACCATGCAGCAAATTTCGTTTGTGCGACACGTGCTCGTTGCAGGAGTACTACCTGGAATTAAACAGCTTCCAGGGTTTTGAAATGGTGCGCATTGCAGGACCGGGGTTGTAGTCGGACATCTTGCCCCTGCTGAGAAACCAAAAAAACATATTTCACCCTATGTGTTTCAAGTTTTACGCGAACAAATTATGTCTTACCGGGTGGAGAAGTTGGCGGAGGCTCAATTGTTGAATAACAAAGGAGTTTGGTATCGGCAGCAACAGTTGGAGTAGGAAAAGGAGCATCAGTAGTGATTCGGAGGCAGCAAACTTCGTTTGGGTAGCAGTCACTTTGCTTTGTGCAAGTACATTGGTCATTGGCGCACTCTGGGGCCGGATTCGGATAGTAATCTTCACACACTGGGAATAAATGATGGAAAGAAAAGTACATGGTCTGCCCCTTCGAAATTTCTCTTTAATAATTACAAATTATGGACTTTATGATTCACTTTTAAACACAAGTGCATCGTAATAGTATTTCTAGCAACACAGCCAAGTAAATATAATGCAGCAGCAGACCTATTTTGCAATTGATTCAAATATATGTACGTGTCAGCCCCCATGTGAGACATGTTTTGTGAGATTTCTTGAAAATCATTGTGTTTGTACACATTCTAAAGTGACAGATATGTTTGCTTTGATGCCTTTTATCTCATAAAATTTTTTTTGGGTTGAGTGTCCCTTTAAGTGTATTATCAAAAACGGTGGATGTAGCAGCAGTCATTATTTTGTTAAGGTAAATGGAGAGTGCTTCACTACGGTGTTGCACCTCTTGGCACACTGTGTATCTGAACCGAAGGCATTTTTGATAATTCGTGAAAAATCGTACGTGGTGTGGTGGCTGGTTCCGTCTGGGTGGTGGTAGCCTCTGTCTTGGTGGTGGTATCCACTTCCTGGGTGGTTGTTGCCGCTGGCTCGGTGGTGGTTGTCCTTGGCTCGGTGGTGGTTGTCCTTGGCTCGGTGGTGGTTTCTTCCCACGGGGTGGTGGTTGTCCTTGGCTCAGTGGTGGTTTCTTCCCACGGGGTGGTGGTTGTCCTTGGCTCGGTGGTGGTTTTTTCCCACGGGG
>JAVBJR010001208.1:0-2532 GCA_031546965.1 Dysgonomonas sp. | reverse complement strand
GGATTTCACATGAAAAATTCCCATCATTCCATTGCTGCAAATGAAAAGAACAAAAAACTATTTACAAAAAAGTTGACATATAAAAATAATTTGCCTAGTTCAAAATAGAAAGGTAATTACTTCCTGGTTCAGGGGTAGAGGTGTCAGAGGCCAGGGACCAGGTACTGATTCTAATTGCAAGTGGGTAATTTGATAGCTTTACTTCCCAAGGGTCTTCTAATTTCTGTGTCATATATTTATTCATTATTTAGCTAAATAAATATTTCACTCCTTCACAAGTTTATTAGATTGACTTGTGAATGTAAAAACAAATGCCTTCACGCATATTTGCATGAATTGTAGGAATGAAATGTATATCCATGATGTGCCAATCTGAAACAGATCTATTTATTTAGTGTTGCAGTCCTTTTATATACGATACAATTCAGATATATGTGCACTAGCCAACTTAATTTGCTCATCAAAAAACTTATATATGTAAAACAAATTCAAATAACTATTTTGACAAAACTAATTCTATATATAATAAATACCCCCTCCCCCAAAAATAATACCTACATGCACAAATTAATAAAAATGCTAGAATTTTTCAATATTCCTTCAGTAACATCGTTCTCCATATACAGGGTGAACATAACTGTGATAGATAGGGGAATCACCTCCAAATTGCCGTGCAACCTTTCCTTCAAGGTCATTGGTGTTCTATCAGTTCCACCATTCACTATAGAGCACAATCTCGAAGTAGGCGCTGGGGAGTGCATCCGATTTAGCTAATAAACATTATTTCTGAAAGTTTGGTGCATTAATAAACCGTAGAAAAATGTTTGAAATGATAAATGTTGTGCTCGGCGGTGAAGTAACGCCTCGTTTTCTAAGGGTTAGCACCTAGGACAGATTAGTGCTACACTTTACAGGTTTATTTTCATACATGCCAAGCAACCCACTTCTTGCAACCCAGCCCTCTTGAACGGTTGCAAAGTTAGAATGCTAATGACCTTGAAGGAAAGGTCGTATGGCAATCTGGAATGCACCATTCGTTCAGGACCGTATTACATCCTATTTAACCACCACATCACCATTTCCCTATCTACCACAGTTCAAAATATATTAGCAAAGTTTCCTGACTTAATGTTCATCCTGTATAATGAAAACTACATTTGGAAAGATGCTGGTTTGCATCAGGGATGTGATTAGGCACATGATCTATTTATAAGGAATGTTATTAGAACCATTTTCTATTCTAAATAAAATGTTCAGATACTTGGAGCATACTCACTCAAATGATAAATATTGCAGTGTACGTAGCACTAATAAAATTTGATCAGCACATCATGGTCACCACTAGATTCCTAATAGTATTCATGCAAATATGCATAATGACATTTTTACATTCACCATTCAGTGAAATAAATTATAGCAAAGGAGGGAAATATTTATTTAGCTAAATGATGAATAAATGTAGGACAAACATAATGAGAAGACCCTTGGGCAGTAATGCTATCAAACTACCCACTTGCAATTAGAATCAGTCCCTGGTCCCTGGCCTCTGACCCCTCTACCCCTGAACCAGGAAGTAATTACCTTTCCATTTTGAACTAGGCAAATTATTTTTATAAGTCAATTTTTTTGTAAATTGTTTTTTGGTCTTTTCATTTGCAGCAATGGAATGATGGGAATTTTTCATGTGAAATCCCATTTTGAATTTTTGAATTATAACCATTTTTAGCGAAACTGGATTGGCCCATAAGTTATTGAAAGTCTCGGTATACACCAATTCTTTGAAATTCGATTAAAATTAAAATATTCACAGTTCCTGAAAAAACTCTTCGTCATCCCTTGCACTACATAAACATACATCTACATGTGCATTATCACAAATTCAGGATTTCAAGTTTTTACAGAAACATGGAAAAAGTAGTTGCCATTAGAAAACATGCAAAACAGTGGCGCCGTCTAGTGCCTCAAAGCGTCGCCAAAACAAGTATTGAAAATCCCCTTAATTAACAACTCACCAGACCTGCCAAATGGTTAAATGGTAGAAAAGATACCACTTTATCTGCAGGCGATATGTCAAATAGTTCTTTTGAACATTGCCAACTACCATAGAACAACTACGGAAAAAATGTTATAAACTGTCATTATAATAATGTACATCATTATGCAGTCCGTGACAAAATATTAGCACCAGTGTGATAGTAGTACCACATAACTAATTTATAATTTTGCACGTCTTGTGAAATGCTGTTAATAGAGTGGAATCTCTCTTTAACGGCTCCCATTATAAGGGCATTTCCTCATAAAGTCCAGTTTTTTTATCACACCTTGATATATTGATATTTCCGCATGTAATTGCAAACCATATACAGGGACATCTTATAAGGGCACCAACATCTATCCTGTTCCTTAACCTCGCAATCAAGCGTGCTAACCCGTAGTCATAGACCCATATGTGTGTGCACGCAAGCATTTTGAATGCACAATTTTGAGGGCCTACAGTGAATCCCTACGAATATATTCTAGTTAATTAGAGGA
>JAVBJR010000262.1:0-3123 GCA_031546965.1 Dysgonomonas sp. | reverse complement strand
ATCTCAAACAATTCTTCAGCACGTTCCCAATATGTGTGGATGGACTCGTCTGATCGCTTGGATTTCATGGACAGCTCAGTTGCAGCTGACAGTCCATATCAGTGTTCGCATTTTCCACGGACATCCTTTAACCTATTCCACCTTTTGTATGTAGATTTCCAGTTCCCGATCTCTTTTGCTGTACTTTTGTCCACACACATCAGAATAATTCCTTCTAATTTGTCGTTGTGCAGTTCTATGTCTGGAGTCAGTAGATCCCCTGCGGGTAGAGGTTTTTGCACAACATACCAGCACCCTTTCATCTTCATCATGCCCCTTGCCTGCGTTGATCTCCCAGGAGTGGTAGTTTGTATCATTCAGTTTTGCGAAACTGCCTGCTTTCGCTTCCTCCATCTTGTACCTGTATACCACGAAGGAAACTGAGCAAAAAAGAATGAATTTGAAATCGTAGCAAGTGTCAACCGGTGAGAAGCTTCAGCAAACGTAAGCTGTAACTCAAATTAGGAAGTAGTGAGAGTCAGGGGTCAATCAAGAAGTGTGCAAACACAAGTCGGCCCCATTCCCGAATGCGTGAGTAACACTGCACACTGTCTCACTATAACCAAAATTTTTTGGGCGCCTAATACAATATCGGCACCCAAAATTAATAAACATTTTAGCACCAAATACAACATTGGCACCAAAAGAAGCACAGCCCCCAAGGACGCAAATTGTGAGTATGGGCAGCCGGCGGTCGACCCCGGTGTCGCACCGGGGCTGGCGGCGGCCACCCAGGTACCACCAGAGGGTGGTATGGTTTTAGCTGGCAGACATGGACGGTACCCATCTCCTCGTGGGTCTCCGGGTCTTCCAGTAAAGCCACATTGTCCGACAGCATGCTTACAATGCGAAAAGGCCCTTCCCACTTAAGTGAAAGTTTGGCCGAAATTTGCTTCGCAGCACTGGACAGCACATGGGTCATCCGTAAGACCATGGCGCCAGCAACAAAAGTGACCGGACAACGGAACTTATCGTAGTACCGCTTGCTCCGCTCATTAGCACTGATTTGGTGCTTAGTCACAAAGGCAATGGCCGCCTCCAACCTACCAGGCAGGGCAGCAGCATAAGCTTCACGGTCCTCGTCCGTAGGCATGTCGAGAACCGCGGGGTCAGTGGCAGCAGTGGCGCGGTGCGACTCGCACCCGCCGCTGCCTTCTGCGACCTGGTATTCATTGCCGGTGCGGCTTCCGCAGCCACACTCGAAAAACCCTCCGGCATGGCGGCAACTAACCGCGTGTGCAACGGCGGGAAAACGGCGGCCTAACCCAATGGCCACCTCCGTTTGAATAAGAGCGGGAAAACCCATGCCCGAAAATGGCGGGAAAACCCACGCCTGAAAACGGCGGGAACACGGCCTAAACAAAGGCCGAAAAAGCGCGCGAAAATCGCACAATGGCAGCCGAAAAAGCGCGCGAAAACGGCGCGAAAATCGGCCGAAACACGGCCGAAACACGGCCGAAAAAGCGCGCGAAATGCGCACAAACACGGCCGAAAAAGCGCGCGAAAAGCGCACCAATACGGGCGAAAAACGGCACCAAATCGGCCGAAATACGGCCGAAAAAGCGCGCGAAAAACGGCCAAACGCAGCCTACACAAAGGCCGCGAAAAGGGCGGGAAACATGCCCAAACGTGGTCGAAAAAACGGCCGAAAACTGCATGAAAATGCGGCGAAAAGCAGCCGAAAATCGACCAAAATAGCGCTCAAAGAACGCGAAAATCCAGCCGAAACAACGGCCGAACACAGGCTAAACGAAAGCTGGAAAAAGGGCGGGAAACGCGCCCAAAACGTGGCCCAAAACGGCCGAACAACGGACAAAAGCGCGGCCAAAACGTGGCGAAAAACTGCCGAATAACGCTCGGCAGAACGCTCGAAACTCAGCCGTAAATTCCGCCACACAACCAGCGAAAAACGGCACCAAAACAGCCGATCAAACGGCCGAAAAAGCGCCGAAAATCGCACCTAACTAGACAAAAAATCGCCCGAAAACGGCGAACAGTGCAGTCAACGACCCACAAATTCGCACGGAAATGGGAAAACAAAAACGCTGAAAACTCACCCAAGTCCAGGTCGTCCAGAAGAGGAAAACCAACTCCGACGGGCCCCCAAATATCACGTCCGCAACGTGATAGTACCTCCTAAAGCTCGAAGAAGACCTAACAATCCCTAACTTGTAGAAAGCTAAGCTAACAAAGAAGAGGAATAAAGTAAGACCACACTAGATTTGTGAACACTTTACTCTACAACTCAAACGCCTCTCCACCACACCATACATACACCACTTCAACTACACCACCCAGAGAGCCCTTGCATCCTTTGCAAGGGCTTAAATCCATCGGGCCGGTCATGTGACCCCCACGCCACGCCCCTTCGCCACGCCCCTTCACTCGTATTGGCCGCCACCGGAGCGCCACCTGGTGGGCCAAACAGGGGGCGTGACAATACTACTTGTCTATGCAGCTCCCATATTATGTAAACATTTTGAATTGCACTGTTGAATCCTGGTTCATATTTGCATGTAATTCAGCATACAAAATACTTTATAGTATAACAACTACAACACTATTGGCCTGCTGCACAGCTCACAGATGACTTTCCTGCATGGCAGATGAAGCAATGCTTAACGGGGAAACCAAAGGTTACAGAAAAATTCAAAGGCTTTTCATGATATCACGATGAAATAAACCAAAATGCATCTCTTTCCATACTAACCCTGTCCAATTCACACGCTAGCTTCACTGCCATACCACAAACACATACCTGTGCTACAGGCGACTAATTCTGGGCAGCTGAAAATTGATATACATTCACAGAAACTGTATATATTCCCAAAAGTCAGGTTTTTAGACTAATCTCATCCACAACTTCCTATAATTGGAACCATTGCCCCATTTCCAACGGTTCAAGGTCAACAACGGTGCACGTGGACCACCCTGTATATATGTTACAGTAAATATGAAAAACCGTAATTTTGCAAAATTACTAGTAAGTTTGACATAAGCGTATTTTACGACGCGAGCCATTAGCACATTAAAAAAACCTAACCTTACCTAAAATAAACTAACTAAACTGACATAGTCTCACAC
>JAVBJR010000184.1:0-7225 GCA_031546965.1 Dysgonomonas sp. | reverse complement strand
TATATATATATATTTATGAATGCTGCATGCAGAATATTAGCAAATAAGCACCACATATCTACATACACAATCATTGTCAAACTCCTGTTGAGCACTTGCTATCACTTCACTCCAAAATTCATCATCATCTTGGAATATATTCTATTTATATATATGTATTTGTATAGTGTATGTAATAGTTTATTCATTACATTGTATACTCTTATTCTAATATAATATAAATAAGCGATAACACATACATGCACAACACATGGTTAATGCCATACATGACTTAGGCCTATTAGAAAGGGTTAATGCTGTAACTAACTTAGGCCTATTAGCAAGCAACAAAATATACACTTACCCTATTTGGTGAACTGAAGGGGTCCATGGTATGTTGTGGAGTCTTGCAGAAATTGCTGGTGGTGGTGTTGATGCTGGCAGAAATTCTGCAGACTGTGATGATGGTTGCTGCAAAACCTGTGCTTTTATAGGACTTTTGGACATAACTATGTAATAATAATAATAATAATAATAATAATCCTGATGCTAACGGGTTCTATACACTATCCAGTTACTTAACCCGGGGGCCCCATCCTATCCCATCCATTTGACTTCACAAGCAAGCAAGCGTGCTATCCCGTAGTCCATAGACCCATATGGGTTGCACGCAAGCATTTTTAATGCACAATTTTGAGGGCCCACAGCGAATCCCTATGAAGGTATTCTAGTTAATTAGAAGATGGGGGAAACCGGAGAACCCGGAGAAAACCCATTGCAAGCTGGCAGGAAATCTCCTTTTCCTTTTCCCCTTTTCCTTTTTCTTGATCTCGTTAATTTTCCGTTTTCTATAAGGAGGTGGCGCCCTCTATTAATTCTATTACGCTATACCCTAGATTTAACTGTTGCCCTTTCCTCTAAAGTTCGCTTTAGCGTTTCGCTATTTAACCGTGATGGTTTCTACTAGGGCCATAGTCACTTAATTGTTTTGTGAGATCGCTTCTCTCCAAACAACGGAAACTTTCCGTAAGTAACTATTTTCTGAAACGCATTTTAACATCGCTATCGTTTCTAGTTTAGGAAACAATCCGTAATTTGCGGTTTCAACTGCCCAGGACAACATACCACATAAACGGTTGAGATTTATTGTCAGCCTATTGGAGGACATTTGAGATGGGAATCTACCATTTAGACCATTTAGGAAGCGTAGTATCTTTGTATTTCCCCCACTCTAAGCTCATATCTATCGATCTACATTTTTGTTTCTTTTAGATGCTGGGTTTCCTGATTTCCAATCACCATCAGCATATCTCTGGCGTTAGCCAGAACTGAAGAACGTGAAGGAATCAAGGCAGGTTTGTTTTGGGATTTGGTCGCAAATTATAAGTAGCACCCCCACGTTGGGGTCTACCTCTGTCCAATTTTACTGGTTCTGGCACCGCCAAATTAGGAATTATTGGCACAACGTAGAGTGTTAGGTGAGTCACATTAACCGGACCAAATTCTTTTCCAGACTTTGGGTCCAATAATATCACCACATTCTCAGATATCATTTTTACAATTTTGTAAGGTCCATTCCTTCTAGGTGCTAGTTTAGTCGTAAATTGTTTAATCGCATCTGATTGCAAATGCAGGTCTCGCCATACTAAATCCCCTAATTTAAAAGGGCTGGTTCTATGTTTTCTATCGTAATATACTTTTTGCCTCTCTTTAGCTTTCACAAGGTTGCCTTTTACAAATTCAATCGCTCCTTCCAACCTTTGTCTCAAGAATAGCGGCCCACGACCCAGCACACGCTGAAACACCGTAACATGCACAGTTAAACTAGCCTATGCCACCCACTGTTACATTTTTCAACCGCCCACTCAACTGCGTCCTCACCTGCTAGAACGGGGTGTCGATCGGCCACGATTGTAGGTGGTATTCCACATGTCTCACGCTTAAACTGAAATGATGCTGTACCAAATAGCACAAGACATCGTACATTGGACGTGTATGCCCATGAGTTATGTATGCATGAGGTTTGTTTCAGTATTGGTAGGGAATGCGATCAATCACACGTTACGCAGTTAGGAGTTGTACATGGTCAAGTACACTGGATTGCATTTTCACCAAACAATCACGGTATGTTTCACTGGAATGCCCTTCAGTGCTGCGCCCTAACCATGGCCCTATCGACACCTCGTTCTAGCAGGTGAGCATGATGTAGATCAGTGGCTAGTTTGAGCGGGTCATGGGCCGCTAGTGATTAACGTAAAACCAGACAAACCACAAGTAAGGTATGGATACCTGTTGTGCGGTGTTGGACGCGACCCTTTGTCTGTGAGCGGTACGCATACACCATAACCACCACATTGAAGGTGCCATCGACACCCCGTTCTAGCAGGTGAGGACGCAGTTGAGTGGGCGGTTGAAAAATGTAACAGTGGGTGGCATAGGCTAGTTTAACTGTGCATGTTACGGTGTTTCAGCGGGTGCTGGGTCGTGGGCCGCTAGTTTCACATCATGTTGATTAAAAGTGGGTTTAGACGCAGATGAGTGGCTGGTTGAAAAATGCCACAGTGGGTGGTATATATTAGTTGAACTGTTCATGTGACGGTGTTTCAGCGGGTGCTGGGTCGTGCGCCGCTAGTGATGATTAAAAGTGGGTTTATGAGAACGGTGTTCATAGGTTTAAGAGCACATGCGAAGTTGCATGGGTGGGGCGTCAGGACGTTTGGGATGAACATGATGGGTAAAAAAATGTGTTGCGATGGATGATTGGCAAACAAGATGTGGGTGGCGGGGTTGGAGGGACAACGTCGGTGGTAGTGATTAACGTTGGGGACAAGTTGTGAAGCGGATTTGGGACAAAAAGAACGGAGAAGCAGTCAGTGCATTTCAACACAGCATTTATTGGAAGAACGCGGGGTACTCAGATGTGTGTTGAATCTCTGTGGACAATAAATGACATCAGTATGTTGTGTGGACAGTAGGTGGATATGAGTTGTTTACCTTTCCCATGCGGTTAAGGTGTCACGACAAGTCTTCCAGGCCTGGGACGCCGCGTAATAGTCGCGGGCCACCTCCTGTAGCCTGTCCACTGTGACAACGATGAATTCGGAACGGTACACCGCATCAGTTGCAGCTATCATTGCAGCATAGTGCTGGTGCAGGACATCCGCTGCCTCCTTCATCTTTTGTCGAAGGAGGAGGGTGTGCATTGATGGATTCTGAAATGAATATGATGCAATTGTGGTTTTGCCATGAACGTATGATGATGACAGTTAACAGTTGTATACCTGACAGCTGTTCGTGTGCCTGTTTGTGTACGTCCTGGGTTGGTAGGGATGTGCACGTCTGGTTGTGGTGGGGTGATGGGTTGTATGATGGTGGTGGTTGGGGCGACGGGTTGAATGATGGTGGTGGCTGGGGGACGGGTTGAATGTTGTTGGTGGGTGGGGCGACGGGTTGAATGACGGTGGTGGGTGGGGTTGACATCTGTGGTGTGGTGTGGATGGTTGGGACGTTGGTGATCCGGGGCGGGCTGACCTTGCTGGGTCGTTATTGACAGTGAACGGATGTTGTTTTGTAACTCAGCAACTTCAGCTTGGTTTACTGGTGCCTAAAGAAATATGCACCACCATTATGCGTATGAAGAAGTGAAGGTGCAATGTAAGTATAATGCATGAGTAAGAAGAAGAGTACGACAAGAGAAATGTGTGTACTCACATTGGTTGGTGTGGGTGGTGGCGTCGATGGTGGTGAGGTTGGCATGGTGATGGGCACTGCACTGAAATCTGGAAAAAAAGGATTATGAGTGAAACTGTAGACAAATGTGTGTAGTGATGGGTGTGTTAAATGATATGATGTTGAACAAAAATCGGTGATGAGCTGAATGACGGTAACGGACTCATTTTGTTCCGTTGACGGCATGGGGCCCATGGCGGTAAGTTACGATGACGGGGCCATTCAGATGAGTGAGGGCCATGGGACACATTGTGTTCAGTGAGGCCTATAAAGGCCCATTGCGTTGAGTGAAGGCCATCAGGCACATTGTGTACAGTGAGGGCCATCGGGCCTATTGTGGTCAGTGAGGGCCATCGGGCCTATTGTGTACAGTGAGGGCCATCGGGCCTATTGTGGTCAGTGAGGGCCATCGGGCCTATTGTGGTAAGTGAGGGCCATCGGGCCTGTTGTGGTCAGTAAGGGCCGTCGGGCCTGTTGTGGTCAGTAAGGGCCATCGGGCCTGTTGTGGTCAGTGAGGGCCATCGGGCCTGTTGTGGTCAGTGAGGGCCATCGGGCCTATTGTGGTCAGTGAGGGCCATCGGGCCTATTGTGTCAGTGAGGGCCATCGGGCCTCTTGTGGTCAGTAAGGGCCATCGGGCCTATTGTGGTCAGTGAGGGCCATCGGGCCTCTTGTGGTCAGTGAGGGCCATCGGGCCTCTTGTGGTCAGAGAGGGCCATCGGGCCTCTTGTGGTCAGTGAGGGCCATCGGGCCTCTTGTGGTCAGTGAGGGCCATCGGACCTATTGTGGTCATTGAGGGCCATCGGGCCTATTGTGATCACTGAGGGCCATGGGGCCTATGTGGTCACTGAGGGCCATCGGGCCTATTGTGGTCACTGAGGGCCATCGGGCCTGTTGTGGTCAGTGAGGGCCATCGGGCCAATTGTCTTGTGTGAGGGCTGTGGGATCCATTTCGATGTGTAGACAATGAGGCTGATGCGGTTCAGTTGAGGCCATCGGGCACATTCAGTTTAGTTCAGCCCAGGAGGGCGGTGTGCAATACGTGGCAGCCATCGGGTGCATGACATTATGTTCGGTCTATAGGCCTGATGGAGATGTCACTGCTTGGCAATGGGCATGGGCCCATTGAGTTGAGAAAATGCCATCGGGCTGTGGTGTTCTGAAAGGGTCATGCAGCCCATGGTATTCAGTTCGTGGCACAAGGTCCATATTAATGTAGGGCCATCGGGCCGTTGGGTTCAGTTATCGGCATCTGCTAGTGACATTCCCTAAAGGACAGACTTGTACACAACGTTGCGTATGTAAACGTCTGTTAGGCCGGTGAGTCGGGCAACAGCCTTGTTACCTGGGGTGGCGATGCGGATGGACTGGGGGTTTCGTGCACGGGACAGTGCCACATACAGGTGACTATGAGCAAAAACCGGTTCATAAAGGACGATGCTGACCTTGCGGAACGTTTGGCCCTGCGACTTGTTGATTGTGATGGAGAAGGCGGGGCGTACGGGGAACTGGCGACGACGGAAGTTGACCAGCCCATCAGGGCTATGGAAGACGAAGTCTATTCGGGGGAGGAGCACATCGTGCATGTCGTCAACTGCGCCAATACGGCCGCAGCGGAGGATGAGGTTGTTGGCGAAAGCCTTCACCACCAAGCGTGTGCCATTGCATTAGCCTGCAGAGACGTCAATGTTGCGTAGAAGCAAGATAATAGCGCCCGTCTTCAGCACCAGCTCTGTGGGCGGGAAGCCATTCGGCAGGTGGTTGAACACAGCTTCTGGCTGCAGGACAGGAATGTTTGGAGGAGCGTCTTCATCAACGAGGATCTCGTTTGTGCCAAGCAGGGTGATTGGTGTGGAGGGCAACATGGACATGATGCGTGCATTCAAAACCATCGTCATGTCGTTTTTTACTGTGAGCAATGCGACTTCACTCATTTGCTGCGGTGAGGCGAGGGTGTGTTCATCATAAAGCCAGTCGATAACTGCGGCATCTGTCTGCAACCACATTTCTGGCGGAACTAATATGAACTGTTCATTGCCATGTTTTCGGTCCATGTGCTGTATTTGACCGCCTCCTACCTGCTCCAGCCATGGGAACGTCCATATATTACATCACGCTGAAATATGCAATTTTCTCTCCCCCCTCCCCCCCTTGTCACGCTTTATCACACAACTGTGAACCCCCCCCCCTCCCCCCATCTGTCACGTCACACTTATACATACTGTGCGTTTCAAGAAAGAGTGCGGTCGAGGGGGCCCCTCCCTCGACCTGTCTACTGCTTTTTGGGGTGTTTGGGTATTTGAAGCTTGCTGGTGTTATTCCGAATCATGACATCACTGGGTAAAGATGAACACGCAACAGCAAGCCTCAAATTAATATACCTAAACCCCCCAAAAACCAGTAGTCAGGTGGGGGGAGGTGCCCTCTGGACCGCAATCTTTCTTGAAACGCACAGTACGCGCACTCAAAATTTATACTCGAGTCAACCGCCATAATTTTTTAGCCGCAGCTGATTTGAAAGTACGGTACGTCATTCTTTACTAACTGTCACGATCCATTTATAATGGCTAAAACTGGGCTAAAATTACCTTAAGGTTTACCAATCGGCCCCACCCGGCCACCTGGTGGCCAAACGCCGCAAGCAGAAGCGCCCTGGCGGTGTACACACAGTTTTAATTTGTTTTCAGGAAAACTAAAAAAGGAATACTAAAAATCGTTGCATCGTTCGAGTTGCAGAATACAGTCTTACGTTACTAATAAATTTGAGTGTTGTAGTTAAATTGTTCTATTTTTGTGGGGCTCACAAACTGTACGATTTTTTTGTATGAAGTTTGTGAGCCCCGCAAAAATAGAACAATTTAACTACAGCGCTCAAATTTATTAGTAACGTAAGACATGTATTCTGCAACTCGAACGATGCAACGATTTTTAGTATTCCTTTTTTAGTTTTCCTGAAAACAAATTTAAAATGTGTGCACCACCAGGGCGCTTCTGCTAGCGGCGTTTGGCCACCAGGTGGCCGGGTGGGGCCGATTGGTAAACCTTAACTACAAACAAAATTATCCACCATTTGAAAAATCTACTGCATCTAAAAGCACTCCAACATATTTCTCTTCCTAGTACACTTCCCAAATTCCCGAAATTTTGGGTAAGTGTAATGTCACAGATCTAGTCCTACCCCCTCCCTCCCTTGTCACACTTCGTCACACAAACGCGAACCCCCCCTCCCCCCAAAAAGTGTGATGTAATATATGGACGTTCCCATTGGACGTACTTGCATGAAATCCTGGAATATTATATTGGGATTTTGTTAAATTGTGTACGTATTTAATTGAAATCCTGGAAATGTATTGGAATGTTTTCTTAATCTTGGAAAATGTATCATTTTTGACACTTAATTAAATAGTTTATTGTAAAATACTAATTAAATAAGCATGACACTTGAAATTGGATGGTTTATTATACACTAATTCATCAGTTTTTAAAGGATTACTGTGTTTTGTTATGTAACTAGCTATC
>JAVBJR010000286.1:0-2629 GCA_031546965.1 Dysgonomonas sp. | reverse complement strand
GAAGAACTAGTGAGTTCTCCATTAAAGCTTGAAATTCATTTAAACTCTCAACCATCATGCCGAACACTAGCTGAGAGATGTAATTTACAGCAAAAGGGTCAAATTCATGCATATCTGCGAACTACATTTAGCACTTGGACGAAAATGAATGAACAAATTGCAAAAGGCAAGAAAAATATTTAAAACACAACTCATACATAACTACAGAATGGGAATGACATTTACAGCATTATAATATGACATTTATCAGAGAGTACAAGGTAGTCCGGAAATCAACACACATTGTGATGATTGCCATAGTTGTACAACTCGACAAATGCTACGATCAATGTGCTATATCTACAAGTAATCTCCTACCGAGTTTAAAATCTTAATCAATGTAGAAGTGTTTCTTCCAATCAACGTGTTTCAGTTCTGAAAGTTTCCTGGAAATTATGTAATTGACCACAAAATATTTCAAATAATATTATTAAGACACACATGCCGGTTATCCCTATTGGGAATAACCATCACGTTAGTAGGGTATGGAACTGTGGCCACATTCCACGATGGACCACAGTTCCATAACCTACTAACGTGATGGTTATTTCCAATAGGGATGTTTACCCGCAGCTTGTCTAAAGAACAGGCACGATTATCAATATTGTACCCTATTCCATGCAGTTAAACCTATAGCTTATAGAGAGGTTTAAATGTGCTTACCTGCGGGTGTGAGCAGTCGTGGCCGAGTGGTTAAGGCGTATGACTCGAAATCACGTGGTGTTACCCTCGCAGGTTCGAGCCCTGTCGACTGCGAAGTTAGTGTATTTATTTGATAAATCCGTGTCTTTGTATTTCTTTTATAACCTATAGAATGTGGTTAGGAGTATGGTGGAAAATGTATATATGCCGAGTTTAAAATGGGAAGTATGCCCAGTTTAAAAAACTAAATGATTGAACTGTATATACCCACGTGAAAATACAAAAGGTCGTATAAGATTTTCGAAACTCACAGGAACTCATAACATATTTTTTAGGAAAAGGTTTATTATTTCATATAAAACAGGATTCCTATTACAAAAATGGATAACTATTTTATATGACTGTAATCTGATAAGATTTGTATCATCATTGTCTTATATGTTTATTTCCAATACGAATATGTCTTATAGGAAATAATTGAAATATCTCTTATGTGATTATTTGCGTATACGCAAAGAGGTATAATTTTCGCATAAGAATGTTGTCATCTTACATTAAATTTTACAAGGCATATCTTATTCCGAAATGGAGATTAATTGCAATTCATGAGTAATTCTTAATTTCCTTTAAATAAATATGAAAGGTTATAATGTGGTCTTATTGATTGAAGATTTAATGCATATTTGTTTCTCTTGTTTGTTTTTTGTATAATCGAACAGTCTTTATATTAGGAATGCACCTAGTATGTACATATACATATGAGGGACATACAATTGTAATTGAGGTCTAATTTCTTGTGCAAAAAGAAATTATCAATGCTAGTCAAGGGGCTATATAATTGAAGCAATGACTCGAGAGCTGCAAGGTATTGGGTAAGAAAACCGGCAGACTGAATTCAAGTGCTTACGCAAGATATTGTAATCTATGCATGGCAATTATGAAAATGTTGCTAACGAGATCTGTAAACAGCCATAGTGCTTTACCTCAGGAGCCTTCCATACCTATCCATACACTCACACGCAGCAAGTGTCATAATAACGCCACTGTCAATGGAACCCTGCACGAGTAGGTGTGCAAAAAGTTTAAATACACACTTATCGGATCCCAACGCGAATCCTTACTTCGATATTCTATTTAGTCATATGCCAATGAGTGAACCGATATATGCCATGAAAATGCATGCACCACAAGCAGGCAGTATATACTAGAAAATTCCTTTTAACATGCATTACCTAGGGCCCGTAGAGACCACAAATGCGCAACGCGAGTGTTCTAACCTCCACACCACCAGTGTCACATAAGGTAGTTATAGACCAAAATAAAAGGTGGGCAACAAAGACAATGGAACCTGAATTGTTTTGATTGGTAATTTTAAATTTCCTTGCGTTATAAATGGGATTATCTAGATATTTGTAGAAGATTATTTCCTATCTGTAGCTGCGTTTGACTTTATAAAATCATCAATAAATCAATAACCTTTTTATCTTGATAGCGTTTGTGACATTTGCACAACAGCGTAATATCGAACTACCAGGTTGCAAAGATATGTGACTTTAGTATAGAAATAATAATCAGATGTCAACGTGTCCTCGATAGTATAGTGGTTAGTATCCCTGCCTGTCACGCGGGAGGCTTGGGTTCGATTCCCCGTCGGGGAGACTGCATTTTGGCGAGTGTATTTATTTTTTTAAATACATGCAAATTATTCGTGACAAAAATTTGTCCCCAAACAAACTCATGATTTTAATAATCAGATCGTTATAATTGAAAGTTAAGGCTCCATCTCACATTAATATATTATACCATGTGAGATGGAGCCTTAACGTTCAATTAGTAATAACTCACAGCACCAACCTTTCTAAAGATCGTTATAATTTATGTTGTTTAGGTCAAAATCTATCAAACATAATTAATATAAACTTGTTTGTCAGAGTGCGTTATGAGCACA
>JAVBJR010000320.1:0-4339 GCA_031546965.1 Dysgonomonas sp. | reverse complement strand
CTTATAACGGCTGTTGAATTTGCTGTCAGCATACCTTTTTGGAATTTAATTAATAACTCGTTAACCATTGCGAATTGGTTAACATACCAAATAGCCATTCTCTATAGTTTTTCACTCCGAATAACATATTAAAATTTTATTTTTGACTTGACTGTCCCTTTAAATCAAATGCTGCTTTTAAATCTACAAAAAATGCAAATAATTTTCCTTTCTTTTTACTAATTTCTTGTTCAGCTAATGTATGCAAATTATAAATATTATCAATGGTGCCTCTCCCTTTTCTGAATCCTGCTTGTGATTCTGGCAAGATTTTCTTTCCTTCTACTACCTCATTTAATCTTTTCTCTAAAATTGTGGCATATATTTTATAAGCTGATGGCAGTAATGATATTCCTCTATAGTTTTTTACATCTTCTCTCTCACCTGCCTTAAATATTGGGCATATGATAGCTTTCCTCCATTCTTCTGGCATTTTTCCCCCCATCCATATCTTATTAAATAACATTCTCAACTTGTCTATTAACCCTTTGGGTGCATATAGCCACACTTCATTTCCTGTGTCATCAATCCCCGCTGCCTTATTTTTCTTTAGTTTTTTGATTGCCACCATCACCTCTTCGTTTGTGATTTCCTGTTCATCATTCGCACTCCAATCCCTAACTTCTATGTCCCCAACTTCATTCACTTCCCCCCCACCTAACAGTTCCTTAAAATGTCTTACCCAGTCCTCATCTTTTATTTCTGTTGTATCTTTCTTCCGTTTTCGACTCTCTCTTCGATCTAAATTCCAAAAAGTTGTTTCAGAATTCACCTCCGCGATCTTAATTTTCCAACGCGCTCTCTTCTCTTCCTTTTTCCTATTATAGGTTTGTCTCATCACTTTTTATTTTGCAAATACACTTGTTTTAATTCCTCTCGTTTCGTAATATTACTCTCTTTTTTAAACTGTCTTAAATTTTTTCTTGTCAATTTTTTAAGTTTGGTACACTCTTTATCCCACCACCCAGGCTCAATAGTATTTCTGTCATATACCACAATTTTTTCCTTCACCCGTGCCTTATTTATTTTCTGTTTGAGATTTTCCCAAATATCTTCAATTTCCCGACCCATTTCTTGTGTTTGATCTATTATTATCCTATTCTGATATTCTTCAACCTGTTGTTCTTCCCATTTGAATTTACTGACTCTGACAACTGCCTCTTTATTTACCTCTCTCTCTATTTCTGTTTCACATTTAAGAGTCAAATCTAATGGTTGATGGTCTGACAAGACACTATCTTCAATTTGAAATTGCTCTATTTCTCCTTTCCCCTTTTCATTTGCTATTGCATAATCTAGAACAGTATTGCCTAAATGCCCTATATAAGTCCAATCTCCACCGCTTTTATCAATATCTCCCCATTCAAAATTTGCAACCCATTTTCTTCTGCCCATGCTATTAAAAGTTTCCCATCTGCATTACATACAATATCCTTTGATATTCTTTTCTTTTCTTCTCCCCATTCATTTATCCTTCCACCTTCTACTCCCGTCCTGGCATTAAAGTCCCCAATTATTACTAAATTTGGCTCCTTCCCCTCTATTTCTTCTTCCATCCACTCAGATAAATCTGTCTTCAACTCTTTCCACTCGGCATTCCTATAGACTGTCACCCATATCCACACTTCATCTTTGATTCTCCATTTATTCGTCATTGTCATCCCACTATTCCCCAAGCTAATTCTTTCCTCTTCTATCCATTTCCTAGCTCCCACTCTTATTCCCCCTCTTGCTCTTCCTTTAATCTTATCTTTTTTAGCAGGCAGACAGGTCCAATTATAATTTGTTGACAATTTTGTCCTCCATTTTTCCCATTCTTTCTGTGTTAACCAAGTTTCTAGCAAACATATAATATAATTATTTACAAATTCCCAAAATTCTCTGCACTTATTTGCTAATCCAGCAATATTCCAACATATCGCCCGCACACTCTTTCCACCCCAGCTATTTAGTTTTTTTTCTATTCTGTCTCTGAACTCTCTCTAGCCTCTGTTCCTCCAAGTTCCACCGAAACTGTATCCCATCCATGCTTAGTTTATCAAAGTTTACTGTCACTTTCCGACCGGCTTCTCTTTCTTTTTTCGCCACTTCTCGCAAATGGAATCTTTGCTTCCTTACTTTCCAAGAGTAGTCATCCTCTATATATATTGCTGTTCCTTTTAATTCTCTCTTTGTCTTGTATATCTTCTCCTTATCCGATTCTTTCTCTAACTTCATTACAATGGGTCTGCTTCTGCCCTCCTTATATATTCCAATACGGTGTGCTCGAACAATCTCCGTGGTCACCTTCAGTTTTTCCTCTAATACTTTTTGCATCAACTTTTTTGTTTCTTCCGATGTCTCACCTGGTGCATCCTTCAACCCTTTCATCACTATATTCTGTCTCCTACTTCTGTTTTCTAGCTCATCAAGTTTCTGCTCTGTCTCTTTGTCCCTCTGTCTACTCTCCTCTACTCTCCTCTTCTCTTGCCTTCAATCCTTCAATCTCCATTTTCAAATTGTCCAATTCTGACATCAATCGTCTTTTGTCCTCTTCTCTCTCTTCCTTCCACTGGTTCATTTTTTCCTCTAATTCCTTCCTCACCTCTGTTTTCATTTCATCTAATTTCTGCATTAATGATTTTGCTTGCTCTTGTTTATTCAATATTTTCTAGCATTTTCTCAACTATGTCCATCCTCGATTCCTCTTGCTCGTTTCTCTCTCTCTTCTTCCTCGGCTCTTCCTCTTTTTGGTAAAGGGGCCCGTTGTACTCTCCCCTCTGCATTCCGTCCCACTTTCTCTACACTTGGAAGACTGTATGCTCTTTCTCTCCCCACTCCTTGCATCTCCATCTTCAATATCTCTTCCGTTTTCTGCAGTTCTGCCATAATTATCACAGGTCAATAAGTGCAAACCAGTTAATTAATATCAAACCCTACGTCAACTTATCTGTTTGGGCAGCTTAATAAAAAGCTGCCGCAGATATGAAGAAGCTGTTTATTTATCTCTTGTCCTTTGCCAAGAATCTCCTCACTGTGTATAGTTTTATCAACCGCTTGCAGTTCGATTTCCGATAGAAGCCGTGGTCTCTTTCTTGTTAAATGCAATTTCTTCCAACCACACCCTACTGCCACATCTTCACTTTCCGTTAGTCCTACCATTAGGCTTAGCTCCCACTCGATCTCAGCACTAAATATTTTGTTGTTCTTGTATATTATAGTACTTATCCACTTCAGACCCCGTCTGGGACTATCCAATCACGCTATTCCACTATAAATCGTTCCTTGTTCGATTATTTTCACTCCAATGTCAAAATTTCCACCCTTGATGACAGAGCTCTTCGCAAACACATCTAACTCGATCAGCGCATAACAGCGCCCCCTTGCTGACCCAATGCTGACAGAATCCAGAGCCCCTCCCCCCACCAAAGCGGTCAGCGGATTTGTGAATGTGTATTTTCACCATTTGCCCCTATTCTCCTTAAACTATTAACCTCTCCAAACTAATAAAAACGACCGGTCCCAAGGATATTAGTTTAGGGAGGTTCTACTGCATGTGAAATGGTTTCTTGTCGCTAGGGAAAATGACGTACATAAAAGATCGTGTCACAGGTGCTACCAGTGTATTAGTTGTATAAGCTTTGCCAACAATGATGGTTCGAATCCCACAATTATTGTTTGTCATTCAATAAATCAATTCCAAAGCACAGTAAAAATTTGTTCCCTTTAGTGTAAATTGCACTTGACATCTTTTAGGAAACCCATGCAACATGCTGTTTGTCAAATGTTTGACAGTCCAAATGAGGTCAAACTTACAATAAATTTTGTATATATACTGGAGGCAACATGAAAACAATTTAGAACTGCAGTAATTAATCTAAACCCAAGGGGATCTTTCAAAAATATGATAACATTTTTAAAAATAGTTTGAAATGCATGCCAAACTGTCTGTTATTTAACAATTTCAGTAAGCAGCGATTGGCTAAAAAAACTATTAAAAATTGAGTCTTTAGTTGGGATCAAGTGGGTTAACTGGTTTTCTGCCAATAAGCTTGCAGCTTTATCCCACCATATGCGAGAAAGGCGGAGCTTCTGGAAAATGTAAATTGCTTATATCATATTATGAATGGTATATTCCTGAGCAATTAAGACTTTTCGTCTTTGACAAGTCTGAAAACATTTATTTTTTACAATAATATTGTAACTTCCCAAGACGAAAATGTCTGCAGACATCTGCAGGAATTTCAAACCCTCAAATAATTGTGCAGGAAAAACAATCTTTTCCTGCAAACTGCTTTCCTGCAGGAGCACAGCATGCATA
>JAVBJR010000411.1:0-12790 GCA_031546965.1 Dysgonomonas sp. | reverse complement strand
CCTACACATATTCTCTACAAAATTAAATATTCTCAATCATCAAAAAAGCTTTCCAACTCCTCCATTATTGCATCAAACAGTTGATCAGCCCACTGGTTGGCAAAAGAATCTTCTATTTGTTGCTCCAGCCGTGCCAAGATAGGACGGGGAGCAATACCCTGTTTCTTAATCGTTTGGGCAATGGCATACAGCACATCATTTGTGGTAGGTATTCCCTTGCGTTGCGCCCACTCCCTAAGATCGGATATAGGTGGTGCCTCGCCCGAATTGGGTTTTCGCCCGTTTTCGATATATTTGATATAGTCATTAAACAGGATATTGATCATGGGGTTGCCCGAAGCCTCAACGGTACATCGCACATCGTCTCTCAATGCACTGTTTTCCAATCCGTTTTCGTCTAATACAAGATATACGAGCGACAGTATATCTTCGGCAATGCTGTTGAGTACCTTTAAGGTTGCCTCATTCATCGTTTAGAAATTTTAAGGTCAAATACAGGAAGTTTATTTACAAAAGTTTCGCAGGTATTGGCGATTTTCACTTCAAAATTATTTAATAAACCAGTTGATTCGAAGTCTTTTAGAGTATCAAATTGTTCTTCAATCAAACACAGATTTTGCATATTGCGCTGAACAAACTCTACCGTAAAACGGCATCCGCACGCATTGTTGTCATAATAATTGCGAAGTGTAAGATATGTCCACGAGGGAAGTATCGATACCCCACTCGTTTCGTCTTGCTTGATGCGTTCCAATATATTCAAGCCGATAGAGAAAGCCATATTCTGAAAATTGGCAACCTCCGCATCGTCTTTCGGGATAAAGAGAACCGAAAAATTAACAGTATTGGTAAACGTATTGGCGTTGTTGCGACCCGTAAGCGGATCTTCGAGCCAAAAGAGTGGATGTGTTTCGTTGCCCGATCCTATTTCGTAATTGCGATTGTAGTAAAATGAGCGGATAGTTTTGTGTTCACGTGCTTGACGGCGAAACATTTCAATAATACTATTAATCATATAGATAGTTTTATTGAATAGATAAAAAAGGCTGGGTGCGACATGTTTATCTATTGATCGAGTGAACAGATCTTTTGAGGCACGGATACTTTCGGAGTCCGAAGGCAGTTTTTTAGATACTGCATTTGATGGAACCGAACAAAATTGAGTATATCGTTGGTTCACTCCCCCCTACTACTTTCGGAGCAGTTAGAGTCTGTTTGTTTATTTTTTTTCCGAACAGGCTCTTTGTAGCTCGCTTTCTTTTTTTAAGACTTTGGTTATCAACAAATAATCAAAGATATTTTTGTGTCCGCCAATCAATAATTGCAATTGTTACAAAAAGCAGCAACACAGCAAATATCTCAACAAGCAACCCACTTATATTGCTGGAAACTAAACAATTTGATAAGACAATAACTCTACCACCAACCCAACTTGCAACCCACGAGCAACTTACGAGCAACCCAAACTCTAAGAAAGAAAAGAAAGAAGAAGAAAGAAATACTAGTTCCCCCTATAGTCCCCCAAGGGAGAAGTTTTTCAATGGATTTTATCTTTCCTAAAAACTCAAACATGTCGCAGTCACCTGGAAAATATCGAAACAAAAAACAAACGCCTTGCTTCAAAACGAAACAAGACGCTGATTTATTGAAGATTATCCCTCAATTATCTAAGATTTTCTTCTTTTCTTTTTCAAATTCTTCGGCAGTAATCACCTTTTCGTCCAACAGATTCTTGAGATTTCTCAACTCTTCGGATTTGCTTTTAGTCAGAGTTCCACTGTTTGTTTTCACCCCCTGTGTTTGAGTTTGAGTCCCAGTCAACGGAACGAGGTCGTAACTATGCTCGGGATTATACTTCATAGTCCACAAAAAGGGAACCAATACAAACAATCCTCCGATAATAGCCCCTACATCAGCCTTTTCGCTTCTCTCAAAGCTGGCATTATATGTCTCAAAGCCTTCTTTTTCGAGCCTAACATTGGTTACCGATCCTACAATCTTGGTATCAGAATAATTATAAGGCGTTTTCCCCACAGCATTTCCATTCAAATAAACTTGAGCTCCACTAGGATACGAATTGATAAGGGTGCTACTCGAACAGCTTACTAGTAACAAAGAAGTAGCCAAAACTAGAGGTACCGACCTCCGGATGTATTTTTTCATATAAGTTGTCTAAATGATTAATAATGTATGATAGATGTAAAGATATCGTTTTATTTAATTATTTATCTCTCTTTTTTATTTTTTCTACCACTATTTTGAAGAATTTCTAAACAATCTGTCGCTTGAGATTTGCAATCCCTAAGAAATGGTATCTTTTTCACCCACTTTGTGCACTTTGTGTTTAAATAATGGTAACTATATACTATTTTACATTAAGTAAATTTGTTTTTGTGTAAAATCAGTATTATCTTTATCGTGTCAAATTTATAATGATATGATAAACATAGATTTTAATTCAATTTTAGAACTAATTAAAGCATTTCCTAATGAGCAGAATTGTATTGATCATTTGGAGCAACTTAGATGGAATGAAAATGTAATATCCCCCTTTGATTCCACATCTAAAGTTTATAAATGTAAAGATAATAAATATCGCTGTAAAAACACAGGAAAATACTTCAATGTTAAGACTGGAACTCTATTTGATAACACGAAAATAGAACTTCAAAAGTGGTTTTTAGCTATTTACCTTGTAACTTCACATAAAAAAGGTATTTCATCCATACAATTATCTAAAGATATTGATGTTACGCAAAAAACGGCTTGGTTTATGCTACATCGAATTAGAAATTGTTTTGGCATATCTGATAATGAGCAATTGGATAATGAAGTTGAGATTGACGAAACATTCGTAGGCGGTAAGAACAAAAATCGTCATGCAAATAAGAAAGTAAAAGATTCAACAGGTAGGAGCTTCAAGGATAAAACACCTGTTATTGGAATGATTGAAAGAGGCGGAACTTTAATTGCCAAAGTTATAGCAAACACTAAAAGCGAAACTTTAACTCTCGAAATAATAAACAGGGTAAAAGAATCAGCTAAAGTTATAACAGATGAATGGATGGGATATAATACTATCAAGAAAATATACGATCATGCTTTTGTGAATCACGGATCAGGTCAATATGCCTACGGAAATGTATACACAAACACAATTGAGGGGTTTTGGTCTTTATTAAAGCGTGGTATTATTGGAATCTATCATTTTACCTCAAAACAACATCTTCAAAAGTATGTTGACGAATTTTGCTTTAGATATAACTCTCGTGATAATTCCGAGTCAGGAAGATTTAATTTACTTTTACAAAATACAGAACATCGTTTAACCTATAAAGAATTGATAAATGGAAAATAGAATAACACATGAGGGAGAAATTACATTAGGGGAATTTCCGATACCTTGTTATGTTCTTGAAGATGGTACAAGAGTTTTATCCACATCTGCAATGCAAAAAGCATTAGGAGTGATAGGTAATGAACCAAATCAAAGATCGTCGAAAAGATTAGATGAAATACTCACCTCTAAAGCTGTAAGTCGCTTTATTACAGATGATATGGTGTCGTCGAAACTTACCCCTATAACTTGTATTTATGGCAATAAAAAAATTAATGGATATGAAGCGATGGCATTGCCTGAGTTGTGCGAGATTATGCTTCAAGTCAGGGATTACGCCAATGAGAATAATTTAGAATTAGGAAGTAGACAACAACTAGTTATTGCTCAATCTGATTTAATTATACGATCATTAGCCCGTGTTGGTATTATAGCATTAATTGACGAAGCAACCGGCTACCAATACCAAAGAGAACATTTTGAACTTCAAAAAATACTAAACGCTTATATATCTGCTGAAATTGTAAAATGGCAACTTACTTTTACTGATGATTTCTATAAACAGGTATACCGTTTATGGGGTTTGCCATTCATCCCAAAATATATAAAAAACAAGCCATCTTTTATCGGAAAATTAACAACAAAATACATCTATGACCAATTACCTAAAGGAGTTGTTGATAAAATAAAAGAAACCACAGGTAAAACCGAAAAAGGAAATTGGAAATATAAATGGCATCAATCACTAACTCCCGAAGTTGGTCGGGAACACTTGAAAAAGCAAATCATTGAAGTCAGCACATTGATGTCAATATCTCAATCTAAAGAACAGTTTAATTCACTATTTCAACAGAAATACAATGCAAGTCCAGTGCAATTAGAATTAGAGTTTATGGAAGAAGTAAAAGAGCCTAAATTGTCAAATTTCAATCAGTCACTAAAAAAAGCACTTGATTACAACCCAAAAGAAAAGCCCTCCAATTAGAGGGCTTAGACTTAATTTTTATTGTCTTGTGGCTTTTAATTTGTACGGTTTATATCCCTGTTCATCAACTTCTAAAATTGCATTATTTCCATTTAACTCAATGATATTGAAATGAGTTATATATCCTGACACATCCCCATTTATAGTCATCCCTGTAATAGTGTAAGTGCCGGAATACGTAGAACTTCCTTCTTTAGATGTGTATTTGTCATCTGAATAAAATTGGATCCACATATAGTTTGTTGACAATGATTTCCATCCACTACCTGTATCCCAATCGGTAACATTCCATTTGCCGATAATTTTGCCTTTTAAAGAATCTTCATCATCATCTTTGCTACATGAAGAAAACCCAACAAATAAGGTTAATACCATCAAAATACCGAATAAATTTCTTTTCATAAATCTTTTTGTTATTTAATCATTTGCAATATTGCCAAATTAAATAACCTAACCGCATAAAAAAGGCGTGCACTCACAATGCACGCCATCAAGGGCTACCACACCCCATTATCCAAGCAAAGTAAGCACACGCCTCTATGACGCATACTACCCAACTGGATAATTCTTAGCCTTTATAATCATCGTGGTAGTTTGATGGCGATTAGGCTATATATATCACAAATATATGTACTTTATGATTAACATACAAAATATTTTGTATGTTTGCGAAAGTAGAATAACTCATAATTAAGTCTTTTGGAATTAGAGATTTTTGCAAGGGCTCTTTTATCAGGGTTTTTTTTTAATTATGAGAAAATTTTCTATAAAAAAAGTGAGGGTTGCCGTTCGTATAAACGGCAACCATGTTGGCTACACAATCAATCTCCCCGGTAAGACAATTATTGGAGGAAAATGGTTACCTAAAAAGTAGTCAACGCTCACGACTTGGGGGATAGTATTAGATACTGTTCCCCATTTTAACTGTTTGTGTAAAATGGTATATAGTTACCTAAATAATTTATTAACACAGAATACACTAAGGAAAACACAGAGGTCACAACATTTAGAAAACTTAACAGCCCTGCCCTCCATTCCCCCCCGTCGCTTGGGATTATAAATCCCGAGAAACCGACAAATAATTCACAAAAATTGTTCGAACCCTTTGTTTGTCATAAACAATAGAATCCAATATATTCTCTTTTATCTATAAAAGAAAAAGAGATATATGGCAGATCAGAAAACATTTACAATAAAAATAGATGGTGTAGAAAAAAGCATCGAAGATATTACCACCCTTCGAGAGGAACTCAACAAAACCAGCGCAGGATCCTCAAGTATAACAAGTTTAACAGACACACTAAAAACTCTTGAAGAGGCATACAAATCGCTAAGCAGAACAGAACAGGATAGCGAATTGGGTAAACAATTTCTGCAAAGCATCGAATTATACCAAACTCAACTGGCAGCTGCAACCCAAACTTTACGGGAACAGGAGGAAGAGGTGAAAGATTCGTTAGCACTACGAGAAACCGAAATGGGTAGTGTAGAACAGTTAAAGCTATTAATAAAACAATTAACCGCCGATTACGAGGAGCTAAGCGAATCGGAAAGAAAGGTTAGCGGATCGGATCTACTCTTTCGGATACAATTGCTTCAAGAGAATTTAACGGATCTCGAAGAAGCCAGTCGAAGCCCCCTATCAGCATTCGGTTCATTTGGCGAAACTATATATGCCATCTCCGATAGGATTAATGATACAAACACGGCTGTGTCGTCGTTCTCGGGAATACTTTCGGCAAGTTCAGATGTCTTAAATTTGTTTGGAGTAGAAAGTCAAACCCTTACCGATACGATCGGCAAATTGGGGGAGATTACAAAAACCGCAAGTACCCTACAGGCACTTTATACCCAACTCGTTGCAAAAGACTCTATCGTAATGAAAGCTGCTGCCGTAGCAAAAAAACTATATACAGCAGCCACCGAAGGCAGTAGCATGGCACTTAAAGGATTCAGAGGTGCATTAGTCTCCACGGGAATCGGCGCACTTATTGTTCTAATAGGATATCTGATTGCCAACTTCGACGATATAAAGAAACAAGTAGGCGAGGCAACCGGTGGCATGGACAAATTTGACGCTATTATGCAAGAAATTGAACCCGTAATTGCCGGAGTGGGTAATGCGTTAATTCAATATCTTCTTACTCCCATCAAGGCACTCATAGCTGGCGTAACTGGTCTGATTAATGTCATACAGATACTTAATGAAAAAGGCATAAGTGGCATTGGTGATGCTTTTGACGAAATAGGCAACACAGCAAACAAAGCTGTTGATATAGTGAAAAACGGATATAATGTTGTTGGAAACTTCGAAAAAGGATATAATAAAAGTAGAGTAGAGTCAGCACAAGAAGCCACACAAAAGATCTTAGGGTTGAACAGCAATCTTCAAGATGAGTACATTAAAGACATGGAAGCCAAAAATGGCGAAGATTGGAAGTACACCAAAGACGGCATAGCTGCCTATGAAGCTCATTTTGCAGCACGCCTCGCTATGTATGAAAAAGACTCCGAAGACTATAGGAATATACAGCGCGAAAAGACATCTTTTGAACACAAAGTAGAAGAGAGACAGAAACCGAAATCTCATGGCGGAAGAAGTACAAAAAAAACCGATGATTACTCGAAAGAACTAAAAAGTATTCAAAAAGAAATAGATGCACTATATAAAGAAAGTGAAGAAAAACAAGTTGAGCATCTCAAAAAACTGGCAGCCGGTCTAAATAACGAAAATGCGTTAATGATACTCAAAGACGCTGCAAAAATAGAACTGAATATACAATCGCAAAAACACAAACAGGAAACAAAAGACTTAGAAGAGCATTTAGAAGAGATGCGAACCAAGTACCACGGAAACAAGAAAAGGCTGGAAGAGATAGACAGAATATTTGGCGAAGAATCTATTGCTCTACAAAAGAAACAAGAAGACGAAAAAAATGAACTCGTAAAAAGTCAAGGAGAAGAACGTCTCGAAATAGAGAATAGAATTAAAGCTACTTTGTTAAACGAGCAAAATAAACGAAATAAAGATATACTTGACGCTCAAAAAGAACTTTTTGAAGCACAGAATGAACTTTTTGAAGCACAGAAAAAAACTGCAGAAAAAGCCAATAAAGATTTAGTTGCTAAAAATAGTCATGGTCTAATAGATGTCACTAAAACTGAAGAAAATTATGCCAAGGCAAAAAAAGCCGATGAACAATATTTAAAAGATCTAAAAAATAATCTCGATACCAAAAATGCCATATTTGACAAAGAACTCGAACTGGCTAAAGGAGATAGCAAAAAAGTAAAAGAGATCAATGCAAAAAAAATAGCAGAAAATGAGAATTTTCTCAACTCTACTAAAACTGTAAATGAGAGGATAAAGAAAAACGACGAAGATTCGTCAAAAGTCCGACAGAAACATTTACAAGAAATACACGATAAAATGGCTGCAGCATGGGGCAAAATAAATGAGGGATTAACCTCTGCTTTTGCAATAGCCAATTCGATTATGAAGCAGCAAATGGAAGAAGCCAAAGCCAAGCTCGGAGAGGTTACCAAACAGTACGATGCCATAGTCGAAAAACGCAAAGAGAGTCAAGATAAAATAAAATCGCTCGAAGAAGAAGCTTCATCAGCTTCGGGGGGGCGTGCTATTGTATTGCAAGAACAGATAGCCCGACAAATGGAAGCTAACGAAGAACTTGCGATTCAAGAAAAAGACTTGGCTAAACAAAAAGAAAAACTCGAAAAGGATATTGCCAAAAAAGAAAAGCAAGCAAAAAAAGTAGAACTGGGTCAGAAACTTATAGAGGGAGTTGCAAATACAGCTCTAGCCGTAATAAAAGCATATGCTTCAGCAGGTCCTATTGTAGGAGCAATTCTAGCAGGGCTAGTGGGAGCAGCCGGAGCGGTACAAACAGCCGTTATTGCCCGACAAATATCTAAACTCGAAGACGGAGGGCTTCTCAAAGGCAAGGCACACACACAGGGCGGAATGCGTATCGAAGGAAGCAATATAGAAGTAGAGGGCGACGAGTTTGTGGTAAACCGCATATCGACCCGTAAAAATCTAGGCTTGATAGACTACATCAATAAGCAACGCCGCGAACTGTCGCCCGCCGACCTCACCACCTATTTTGCCCATAACGGACAGAAAAACACAGTACAGGAACACACCATTAAGCACCTGTACGAACAGGGCGGACAGCTTACCAACCTCGAGGTAATAGATTCGGCAACGGCTCCCGACAGCAACAAGATTTTGGATGCCATTTCGCGGATCAACTTTCAGCCGGTAGTTTCGGTGGTGGATATTGCCAATACACAACACAATATTACGCAAGTAAAAGATATTGCAGGAGTGTGATTTTAGTTACAAGTTACAAGTTACAAGTTACAAGTTACAAGTTACAAGTTACAAGTAAACAAGTAAACAAGTAGACAAGTAGACAGGTAAACCCATAGAGACGCAAAGCATTGCGTCTCTACTTGTAACTCGTAACTAATTCACGCTACCGGTCTAAGCCGTATATATTGATCGAGCCCCGTATAATTTCCTTCGGCAGCCCAATAATCGCGATTACTTAAAACCGCCATATAGAGGTAATTATCGGTACACCAATACATTTTGTCGTTGCCCATCGGAATCCAGTTTTTGATATACATGCCTATCATGGGATCAATGTAGCGCTTGTTGCTCACCTCATAGAGGTCTATGTAAGCAGCTCCCTCAAACGAATCTACATCAACACTCACAATAAAACGCTCGTCTGCCGAAAGATACGGAAAATTGGCAAATGTCTGCACAGTTTGCCCACCTTGCTTATCCACAAAAAAGTAGTTCCAGTCTTCCCAATAAATACCCGATATAAGATATGCGTTAAGGGCTTTTACCTGTCCAACATAACTAAATTCTTTGTGATTTTCGCCATCCGAGAGGTTATCCGTTAAGGTTACAGTTCCATTATTATAAGGCAATCGCAGTATTCCGTTGTATTTTTTTACAGAAGCGGTATCTACCGTAAAGTATTCTACAGCAGCTCCTTTATTTTTGAGGAAGGTATCTTTGTCAATCAATTCTATCACAAAAAAATCAGCCAGCTGGTTGCCGCCATCATAATCGGTATAAAGATCTTTTTCGGTCAGAATATGTTTTTTGATAAATTGTATAGTTTGCTCCTTTGCCACAGCCTCATCAGCCGTATCCGTTATTGCAATTGTATCAACAGAAGTACTTTGCACCTTCAGAGCATCCCTCGAAGGATGTTTACACCCCACCATCAACAATGTTGCCACGACAACAAAAACCTTAGTTTTCATAACCTATTCTTGCAAATACATGCGTTACTATACAACCTAAATTACCTGCTAATTTCACGAAAAATTGTTGTCCTTAAAAATCGGCACAAAGATAGCGAAGTTCAACATATTTAATACGTCTCTGCCTAAATATTTTTTAAGAATAAAAACACTTTATATAAAAAAAACAAAACTACATATATCTATCAGTCGATATACCCTTTAACGGTAAGAGCATTAATAACTACCCTGTCAATTTGGCTGCTGATCAAACTATCGAGCGAATATTTATCGACACTGCCATTAAACATAGAAGGCAAAACTTTTTGAAGTACGAGAGATGGATTGTCGGCAGAAAAAAGCATCTTGCCAAAGTGACCCGCTTTACTGAAATAGAGGAAAGACATTTCGTCGCTTTCGGGAAAACTAACCCCAAAAAAGAAATAAAACCGGCTTAACGAATTGAGTATGCCCGTACCTATTTGATCCACAAAGCTTCCATGCCCATACGCAGCCAGTGTTTGAGGGAGAGTTAGAATAACCTCGCTCTTATTCCCTCCAAAAATTGCAAATAAACTATCGCCAATGGTAAATGCTCCGTGATCGCACAAAAGATCAATGAGATCGTCGGGAACATTCACCTCTTTTTTCATTTTAAATTCGGCAATGTAATGGGTAGACACCTTATTTGTAAGCCTAAAAGTATATGCCTTATTATCAGCAAAACGATACGGATAATCTTTCTTGACGAAAAAATCGTTCATTTCGGCTTCTCTAAACTTCTTGTAGCGGGCAATAGCTTGCTGCCAAGTTTCGTTTTTGGTTCCTAAAAAAATTCTGTAATCTTCCATTTTTCCCCAAATTATTTTGTTACACAATTTTTATAACAATCTATCACTGATTTTGTTAGTTCGATTTCGATATATTTTAGAAATAAATAAATGAGCCTATTTTCACTCCGTTACATTTACTTTCCAACCCTTTTGTATGGCTATAGATTTGTCGCAAGCAGCATCACCCGCATTGTTACTCAAGGTGATAATGCAATTGTCGGAAACTGTTTGAGGCAATTGTTGAAACATGGCATTGAGCGATTGTGCCGACAATTGTGGATTGTTCGACAGATTTATAGTATTCAATACCGGGTTTTGATTCAATACAATAGAAAACAGGCTATCGCACGACAAAACCGAGAATTTTACCAATTGCGACAAACTGCCAAATTCTAATGCCTTAATCCCCGAAACAGCTATATCCACCGATTTTAAAGTCTGATTTTTACAGGAAAACGATTTAAGGTGCCTGCAATCAACCAATTGTAATTTATTGATGTTCTGACGAGCCGAATCCTTAGAAATATCGAGCCTCGATATTTTTACAGCCCTTACGTTTATAATATAGCTACCTGCCGAAGCATAGGTATATTTAAGCGGTTTCAGCATTGAAGTACCGGAAACGATGGTATCGGCATTTACGTATTGAGCGGGCAGGCTTCCGTCTCCCCAATCGACAATCATTTGGCTGGCAAAGACAATGGGGGTGAATGCTTTGTTGGAAGAAGATCCCGCCTCTACATCCATTGCTATAAGCTGGGCACTCTCATCGGGAATGTTGAGGAAAGGAACATCGCTATTCTCCTCACATGAGGTGAGTAAGCAGATTGTAAAGAGTATATATATTATTTTGTGCATTGTGTTATTTTTTTAATTAATAGGTCTTGTCATATCTGCTTTTACAAAATCAGTCTACTCGTTTACTCGTCAGCTTGTTTATTATTTTTTAAATACCAAATATACGGCAGCAATCAGAAATAGAAAAGCTAGAATATGATTCCATTTAAAAGCTTCGCTCTTGAACACAATAGTCGTAAATACCATAAAAACGGTTAAACTTACTACTTCTTGAATGATTTTTAGCTGAATGAGCGAAAAAGTCCCTCCATTTTCTTGATACCCGATCCGATTTGCCGGCACTTGAAAACAGTATTCAAAAAAAGCAATTCCCCAACTAAACAGTATGACTCCAAACAAGGGTAATGACCCAAACCACGAAAAATCTTTCATCTTAAGATGTCCATACCAAGCGATGGTCATAAAAATATTGGATGCTATAAGCAACAAAACGGTATATACTGACGACATTGTTTTACTGTAATACTGGGTGAATTAAATATGAGGGCAAAAGTAAGGAATTTGAAGGAATATAGAATACAGTTCGGGTATTCTATTTTGTGAACTTCGTGAGTCAACTTTGTGTACTTCGTGTTAAAAAATAACTAGATAAATACAGAGTACACCAAGTTATTGCACAGAGAAACTAAAGAGATTATTTGTGGAACTTCACAATCAACGGAAATCGGCTTTATCAAACACTTTTCACTACAAAAAATACTCTATTTGTAAATAAATATTTGTTGATATTATTATCTTTGCGGCACATTTTACTAAAAATGAAAAAATTACTATTATTAGCCTTATTAGTTTTATTTACAACAATTTATGCCCAAGACAGGGTTAACGGAGAGTTTGGAACAGCCAAAATTTCATTACAATAAATTCCTAGAATTTATAAAAGCTCCTCTAACAGAATAGTATACATATCCGTTTCTTATTAGGGCAAACGCATCAAAAAATATCCTGCTTCGAAGGCTGTAGGGGCAGACCTATGTGTCTGCCTTTAATAAAGCGGGCGAACACATAAGTTCGCCCTACAGCCTTCGACAATAAAACAAATCAGTTTTGATGCGTTTGCCCTAGCTTTTTATAGCTTTTGTAGGCGGCTATTTTTTTTGTAGCTTTGTTGAGTAGGGGCATATTGCATATGCCCGAAAACAATAAGAAAATTTTAATTACACGGGCGTATGCAATACGCCCCTACAGCGAAAATAACTATTTAACAATGAAAGTAGACGTTTGTTTTTCTCCTGTTTTATATCCTTATTATATCGATAATAAAGATACAATTGTAGTTGTAGTAGATGTTTTTCGGGCAACTACCACTATGTGTATGGCTTTCAATAACGGAGCGGCAAATATTATGCCTGTAGCTACGGTAGAGGAAGCAAAAGCCTAAAAGGATAAAGGTTATTTGGTAGGGGGCGAAAGAAATGTTGTTAAATTTGAGTTTGTCTATTTAGGAAATAACCCCTCATAATATACACTTGAAAACGTGTAAGGTAAATA
>JAVBJR010001164.1:0-3039 GCA_031546965.1 Dysgonomonas sp. | reverse complement strand
AAAGCGTCTGGGAAAGCGCCAACCAATCCGGAGGAACAAAGGGGGCGTGCCATCTTTGTGGCGGGAACAGTGAGCCAATCACAGAGTCTGTGAGACGCATCAAGCAGCGTGCATGGAAATACACATGCAAATGCGTTTTGCTGCGTTCGAAACTCAAACTCGGACGCAAACTCAGACGCAATATCAAAAACGCTTGCATGGAAAACAGGCTTAAGAGCCGCTTATGTTTGAGATTTGAACATGCTGCATGCAACATTTATAAATATGTAAACAATTATGAACTATGTCAATTATTATTAAGTTTTCATATTGGGTACTTGGAAAACAGTGTAAAGACTCACAATAATAACTTCATCACCTGTTTCAAATAATGACAAGTAATTATTTGGAAACACGCCCACATTTAATGCAGAGCCAACCATCTCAAAGCGAATTCCAGTCAATTTCATCAAATACAACTCAATATTTAATCAATAAGAGATTTTTGTTAGTTTTTTATCTGGAGATATTTAGTAAAGAACACATCTCACACCATAAATTGAACATCTAAGCAGATTGGGAATGAATGCAGCTTGCCATAGGACACATCTCGTCGAAATTCAGCAATCGTGACATGCCCAATGTGAATATCCTTCCAGTTAGTTTATGGTATAGACCATGCAGATATTCACGGAGAAATAACATAATGTCCTGGAAGACAGAATGATCACACTTCTTGTCTGAAGTTTTGCGAGTACATCTAAGCACATCTTCAGTGTTGTAACATCATAATACAGATGTGAGCTGATTTGCAATCCACACAACCATTTTATTTCAGTTGTTTTATGGACCCAGCAAAGTCACCATCAACAGATGCCCAACTTTGTCATCTACTGTAATTGTGCATTGTATTTCAGTCCATCAGCTTCACGGCCAAACCACATACACTTTAATGATACACAAGTCTCAGTTCACTGATCACATTGATCCATCAAAAACTACCAGTTTCTCATTCAGTTGCATCCCTATTCGGAAGCAGTGATGTTCAAATATGGTGCAAGCTTGTGTTAGCAATACTACAAAACGGCTTGTATTCATTACAAAAAAGTCAATTTCCATTGTACATATCAATATATTTCAGTGATTACGAAGATATAAAATTTAGAAAACACTTCCATTTGCAACAGGATCAGAAAAAATTATTTGTGCAGGAGGAAGCATGCAAGATGCATGCAATTTGCAAATGAAATTTTGGCATTTTATTATCTTATTTATGTTGCCAATCATGCACGCTCATTTCCTAACAAAGCTTGATGGACCCAAATTACAGTACTATGTGTTATAAATTCTGACAATTGTGTATAGTCACACTATCTCATTTCTGGAATCAGACTATGAAATTGTAATTTTCCTTTCCAACAGATATTGAAAAACTAACACCACCCATTTCCTCTATTTTACAGTCACTTTCAGTGTATCATAATTACAACACGATGAACATGCATTGAGTTTGGTTCTGAACTAGTTCTCAGTCCACGGCCTTACGGACAATCAATTGATCTGCTACACCCATTTTCAGGAAAGGCAACTGAATGAATTAGATGAAATCATTCTGTATAATTTCAATTCAAATTCTGTACAGGATAAAACATCCCCAACATTAACATTTTTTTAAAGTTTATGTTAATATACTCACAACATAAATGTTATATTCTAATATATTTCCAAACCAATTTTGCAAAAAATAACTTGCCTTCCATGTAACTAAAGATCTCAGAGAAGAATGAATAGCAGAAATGCAATTAGGTCCACCTCAATTGGTCAATCAGGAATGAGTATTCCAGAATATGGTAATTTGATGCTCGAAAACTGTGATGACGTCATAGACTAGGTTGGGGGTATAAATACAAGTGGGCTAGACTATTGCCACTTCTCACTAATAATGAAAATAAATGTCAGGTAACAGTTGACAAATGTAATTTTAGGTATACTGAAAATAAAATAACAAAATCGTGATGTGTAATTTCTTTAAACAAATGGCAAGTTTATATTGACACTGTTTACTGAATTTTTGGACTAATCTTAAATTTCCCTGTGTTTTCCCTGTCTTCCAATCTACTTTTCATTTCTCTGTCTTTTCCCTGTTTTCCCTGTCGCTGGGCACCCTGTTAATACATACCATTTTGAAAAATACGTTACAAGTGATTATATTATAAATTAATAATTTCATTAACCTTATATCATAGTAAGGTTCATTCTACTGAGAAGTTAGGCATTCTCAAGTTTCGCCTATGGCAAGTTTGGACAACTGCTTTTCGGTGGCTGTAGGTGGCGCTGTCACCGGCGATCAGTGGAGAAGTTTCATTAGAAGCCTGTGTGGTGCGTCGGAATACGTTCAATTAGCGTAGTTTCGAACGTTAATCACATTTGTTTCGTGTACAAAGATCGAGTTCGAACTGGAATAAGATCGAATAAATTATCAGTAAGGATCGAGGCGGAATAAATGTCAGTTTACATTAATATAAATTATTTTTTTTAATTAAGGTCAGCATTCGAAAATGTAAATGTCTAATATCTCAACTGTGGGAAAAAAGACAATTTTTCTTGAGGATGAAAATATAACTATAATAAATTATTATAATACATTTGTAAATAAATAATGTTATAATGCATTTGTAAATAAATAATTTGTTATAATGCATTTATAAATAAATAATTTATTATAATGCAGTTGAAAATAAACAGTTTGTTATAATGCATTTATAAATAAATAATTTATTATAATGCAGTTGAAAATAAACAGTTTGTTATAATGCATTTATAAATAAATAATTTATTATAATACATTTCTAGAATTTAGTTTTAGAGGATATGCTACCCCTTTGGTTCGCCTGCTTTTTCCGCCAGAGGGCGACACTTTTGCCCATGCTTCCCTATGGCGAATTTCGTTCCAAGTTTTCTCCCTTAATTTGCATAGCCAAATGTATGGAAATTTTTTTGAAGCTTCCCGAGTAGGGCATGTACTTCAGAACTGTGCGATATTTTAAAAATTACTCTTGG
>JAVBJR010000594.1:0-3046 GCA_031546965.1 Dysgonomonas sp. | reverse complement strand
ACCCCGCGACAGATGATTCGTGATAATGGGACCCAATTTGTCAGCGATGTCATGCAATGTGTTGCACACACACTTGGGATCAAGCAGTCCCTGATTCCAGTTTACCACCCGGAAGCAAACCCTGTGGAACGAAAGAACCGTGATGTGAAAATACAACTGGCTATCCTCGTAGGAGACAGCGATGTCACTTGGGACCAACAACTAGCTGTCATCAGGTTTGCTATGAACACCACCAACACCCAAGCTACTGGGTACTCACCCGCGTACTTGGTCTTTGGATCGGAACCACGAGCTCCAGGAGACATCACCCGCGATATACGTCAAATCCTCGAAGCATCAAATTGTGTGCCACAAATCTCCCCATATCTCAGACTCCTAGCTACAACATTGGAGGAAGCCAGGGATGTGGCCATGAATTAGCAAGATCGCATGCATCACTATGCCAATAAAAAACACCAAGAAGCTCCTGTTTATCAAGTCGGTAATAAAGTCTTTGTAAAGTCTCATCTCGTAAGCTCTTCACAAGGGGGAGTTGCTGCCAAACTCGGGCCTCGGCGAGACGGCCCCTACCTAATCATACAAGTGATCTCCCCGACAAGTTATGAAATTGCGAGCCTCGACAACCCTACTGTCCCACTTGGCAAGCACCACGTGAACGACCTGTATCTGTTCAGAGTTAGTTCGGACACCACACCACTGGTGCCACTCCGGAAACGAGGACGCCCACATAAGCAACCTGTCACCTAATGCTCCAGTCCTGGAACTCTCATCTAACTCCCTGGGCTCCAGAGGGGGAGAATCTGTAACAAATATTATTATAAAATTATCATTGCTCACATTGGAGCACCAGGAAATGCTCACCAGGAAATGCTAACTAGGAAATGTGCATCAGGAAGTGTGCCCTTATTCCTTAAAATATATATATTTGGTTTGTTTTGGCTCCAGAATTTTCCATTACCTGCCTCAACCTAGTTCTTATCTAGAGCATATCGAACAGTATATAAAGGCCCTTGTAGCCCACCTTTTCTCAGTGTTCTCATGGATCTCAAATAAACCAGTCACTCTGTCAGTGTCTCTCCACATTTGTTGAAATCAGTCTCTGGACCGCATTTACAGTTACACTTCTTAATAATCAAAATATAGGAGGATCGTTTTTGCAAACATATAATAGGATGTCATAGATGTGCTTTACAATGCAATAATGGAATTTACTGATACCCGTATTATCACTTTCAACGGATTTCTAACATTTCCGACCGTTTTAGATATAGGTAGTCGACGATTAAAATTGAAAAGTTGTTGAATAATCCAAAATTCATATGGTGGGACAAGTTCCGCAATTTTCCGAGAGCAATGTATTATGCAGTCAATTATTATCTGTCAATCGAAATGTTATGAATTTCAGTTACAAATTACTCATTTAATCTAACCATATGACTCAAAATACTTACGTCAAATGAAATGCTGATAGACTAGGTGAGTGCTAACCCAGCAGCGGGGATTAAAATTAACAGCATCACACATTGCTGTCGGATATTTTCTTCCAGAGCACACAGCACAGTGATTAAAAAACAGCTGGTCACTTTGCTAATGTGCGGAAAACTGCGGAACTTGTCCACCATACATACTAGCCGCTTTTCAAAAATAAGGGCCATTCATTTATTTAAAAAATTAATAAAGAAGAGGAACAAATATGTATTAATTGTTCCATGCACATACATACCAAAGCAATTTGTTACATCAATATCACAATTTTTGAAGCAATTTTGGTATTGTAAACAAATTTTGTAAATCACCACTGCATAAAATTCCGCCACCTGAGCGAATTCAGTCTGTTCAACCAGTTCAAAACACTGTCATTTTCAACACCTAATTTTCCACGAATATGTGAGATGTAAACCATATTTTCAGGCGCAGAAAAACGTCATTATTCACTTGGTACGAAGTCATCACTGTAAAAGGAATCAAAAAGTTCCCTATTGAACTTCTGGATCATCAGGTCTGTGCTGTGCAGACTGAATTCGCAGGCTGGGAATTTTATGCAGAGGTTATTGAAAAAATTCTTTTACATTACCAAAAGTGCCGCATAATTTGCTTTATGCCAAATTAAAATGACTTATACATGCATTTTGAATTCATAGCAATTTTTTCAACCCTTATGAAGAGCATATCTGGTGTATTAATCTTCTTAGAAACAATACCATATGTCGGGCAACAACAAACTGTTGGCACAAGTAGGTTGATCCTGTCATGATATACCTGAAATGATCAAACAAAATCAAAATAGTCGTCCAGTATGTTTTTTAAAACAGTTCACCGTCAGTGCATCCACCACCTCTCGGCAACCCATTCCACTCATCAAAACCACTCTCTGAGAGAAGTGTTGCCACATCAGCAGTCGGGATCACTGCTTCAGTAATTTGAAACAATGTCCCCTCGTCTTACTCTCCCCTGCCAATTGGGAAAAAATACTGAGTTCGGGCATAATTAATGTTTCTAATAAATTTAAAACCCTGAATTAAGTCACCCCTCACCCTGTATCGTTGCAACAAATGCAATTTAAGCTCTCTCTAATGGTCTTCATAAGATAAACCCCCAACCCATGATAAGTTTAGTTGCCCTTTTCTGTACCCTCTCTAATGCTTGAGCATCCTTTGTATAATATGGGACCATACCTGCACACAATATTCTGGGTGGGGCCTCACCAAAGAAATGCTAAGGTTTTCCAGCCCTCTCTCTTCATCATACCAAAAATCGAGTTACCCTTCTTAAGGGGATTTTCAACAGATGTTTTGGGGACGCTTTGAGGCGCTAGACGGCGCCACTGTTTTGCATGTTATCTAATGGCAACTAATTTTTCCATGTTTCTGGGAAAACTTGAAATCCTGCAGTTGTGATAATGCGCATGTACATGTACGTTTATGTAGTGCATGGGATGACGAAGAGTTTTTTCGGGAATTGTGAATATTTTAATTTTAATCGAATTTCAAAGAATTGTTGCATACCGAGACTTTCAATAAATTATGGGCCAATCCAGTTTCGCTAA
>JAVBJR010000835.1:0-4901 GCA_031546965.1 Dysgonomonas sp. | reverse complement strand
CGGAATCGAACATATTTGCTCATATCTTTTGAACGGCTAATTCGATTTTGAATCTCTTATCGCCACTGTATTCAGCGAGGTATTTTACCTTGGAAAAATGCAGGTTAGCGAAGATCCAACGATAGGTTTTTCTCCTACCCTTTTCAATATCTAACTCAGATGAGCAGACAACAGAAGACGGAATCGAACAAATTTGCTCATATCTCTTGAACGGCTAATTCGATTTTCAATCTCTTATTGCCACTGTATTCAGCGAGGTATTTTACATTGGAAAAATGCTGGTTAGCGAAGATCCAACGATAGGTTTTTCTCCTACGCTTTTCAATATATAACTCAGATGAGCAGACAACAGAAGACGGGCCACAATTTATCTCAAAGGTGTGGGAAACCATGTGGGATAGAATGGGAGTCCGAGCTAAATGTACGACACTGTACCATCCGCAGACCAATCTGACGGAAAGGGTAAATCGAGTGTTGGTGTCCATGCTGCGGACGTACACAGAAGTACACACCAACCGGGATGCACGTTTAAACGCGCTCCAGTTTGCAACTAATTCGGCAGTGAGCGAATCAACAGGCGTTGCCCCGTGTGACGTAGTGTTAGGACGCAAACTGCAGTTCCCACGGCAGCTAGACGAGCCTGAAGATGTTTCAGCGCCACCTAGTGACCAGGAACTGAAAACGTTTGCCGCCGCTCTGCAGGAAAAACTAGCTAAGGTCTATACATTCGTTAGATTGAACGAATTTAGGAAAAGCTAGTTCGAAATAGAAGCAAAACTACGACAAACACCGAGTTAACAAAAAATATGCGGTGGGCTATAAAGTGTTGAATGAAACATATGTATTGTCAGATGCAAGTAAGCAATTTGCAGCAAAGTTGGCCCCGTTGAGAGATGGACCATTCGAAGTTTCGGAGGTCCTCTCTGAAAACGTAGTTCGCCTTCGCAACTTGCAAACGAATAAGACGTCTGATCCAATCAATATATGCCATCTTTCGCCTTATATCGAACCCGTTATCGCCGCATTACCATTTGCCGACCGACCCAAGTCGACAAGGGGAAGACCTCCCAAAGAAGCTTCTAAATACAACTTGAGACCGAGAAAGACGGTAAAAGTTGTTTGAAAGAAGCAGGCAAAACTAGAAACGAATAGCGAGGTGAAAAACGGAATATGGCTTAACTTGTTAAGTCTACCCGTCGCCGAAAGAAGCGCCGGCAATAAGGCTTACGCCGATTTCTCGTCAGAGTCGAGAAAAGAGCGCAAAGCCCGGTTTCCATATCGTCGCTACAACTAGCGATGCAGCTGGCGACTTGCGGCGATCGTCTTGCGGCTAGCCGCAAAAAGTTGAGCATGGTGAACTTCTTGCGACGGAGCCGCAAGTGCGAAGCGACGACCCGGAGCGTCGCCATTGCCGAAATGGAAATGCTCCAGTCGCCGTCGCCGCATCGCAAAATGCAGCCGTTTCGCCTTAAAATCGCCGATATGGAAACCAGGTTTAATAAACGACGAAATTCCGTCGATTGCAGTCATAACATAGAGAAAACTATATCTAGAATGTAGTTTGAATATTGCAGACTCGATTTTTATTTGGAATCGTAATGAAATTACGAAAAATAAACAAAACTCGGCTCAAAACAAAAAGGGCGCGAAAAGTCATGTGGTTTTTCGGTCCGATGTTCGGCCTTGGAATGTCGTTTTCGCCGCAGGTGTGCTATTAAAGGGAAGGGGTCATACGTTTTGAACGTTAGTGTCACCAAAGAATCCGGGTCGCCGACCTGGTGCCCTAGATAAACGTGACGTAGATGGACCACGTGAATGACGCTCCCCCTCCTTTACCAATCAAAGGACCGTTTTCGCAATTGGGCGGAGCTACGCCCTTTGCAAACCGTATATAAGGAAGCCCTTTTCTTAGGTTCGGTCCCATTAATTTGGTAGTGCAAGCCAAAGACAGGTCACATCAGTCCCCTCTGTAGGTAGCATTATAAGGCAAGTTTGGATTTTTCGGATTGTTATCTGAATTTAATAGCGTTCTCGAGAATGACGTTCAAGAGAAATGGCACTTGGGTTTATCTCGCTAGTGGCGATGCGGATGAACCAACCTCGACGGCTGTGAACCCAATGGGCATCCGCGATCAGTGGATGTCCCAGGCGGAAGCCATCAAACTTGTAGGTCGAGACCCTCACCTACTTTATGTGGAACCGGGAACGGACCGAGTTTTCCATTTGCGGCCGACCATGAACCGACGGCCGTTTTCGGGAGACCGTCCGACCATTGCTGAGGGTTGGTGCCTTAACCATTTGGCACCAAAGTGGTCTAAAGCACGGCTTGTGCAAGTCCACCCCCTTTTTCATTGGCCCCTGTTTGTGGAGCTGCCGAGGGTGATTTGGAACCGCTTCGGTCTCCATCCGCCCAAGGATACGGGCTCTCCACCCGTAGTTCTCACTGACGATGAACTTACGGCACTCGCGGTAGCTGGTGCGCCTCAGGGTTTGGCGTTGACATCCTTCGCGAAGGAAGTGATCAACGGCCTACCTCCCTGGAAAGGCACTAGACCCCGTTCAACGACCTTAAGAAACCCGGTACCACGGCATGTGGTAGCCGCTTCCGGCGGTCAGAACGGGGGAAAGCCTACTTCCGTAACAACATCAGCTAAGCCCAAAACCCCTCGAGTGGTGGCCACGAAAGCAAAGCCGACTTACACGGTCGGTAGCAAAAGCCGGGTGAAAGACACGGGGCGAAAGGAAGCACTGCCTGTGACTTCCAGCCCCGTCGTCGATACCGGCGACTATAGCTCTAACCGGGTGAAAAGCAGGATAGCTCGGTCAGCAATGGTCGTTGCTGCGCCGATTCCGACCAATTCCGGTGAAAGGAGCAGGGTACGGGCCAAAGGTACCGCGACACCAGCGTCTTCCCAGACGGCTGCGTCTGGTGCTGATACCGCACCAACGGCTGAGTCGACGCTCCCGTTCAGTGTTGACTCGGTCATCCGAAGTATGGCGGCACCTCCGGCCTTAAGGCCACGTGACGCCTCTCCGTTAACTGTGGAGGATGAAGACCGCATGGAAGTCTGTGCGGAGGATGCCCATCCCACCTCAATGGGAGATCGCACCGAGAGTTTGTACTTTCGGCGAAGTGAGATCCCCGCACCCCCTCCGCTGCCGACCACGGTCCCAACGTTCGTGATCTGTCGACCCAAGGCTCCGGCCGCGGGTCTGGCGGATCCGCGGACGGTAAGACGGAGGCCGGTGGTGGACCTGATGGAGCCAGTGGCTGGTCCTTCAGGTGTTTCCCTGCCTAGCCATGGTTGGGAACCAAGACAACCAATGTCTTACCCTACTCCGTTGGAGCGAGTCCTCCTGTTGGTGGGAAGAGGACCCTCAGGACCCGCCTTGCCGCGAACCCAACTACTCGGAAGTCGCCTCCGCGTCGACGCACTCCGTGCGCTCGGCAGAGACGTGGCCGAAGAGGAAGAAGGGCAAGAGAAAGGGTAAGGGCCCAGCTAAATCGAAACCACAACAAGGGGCACCGCAGCGCCGTTCTGCAAATGTCCCGGTTGCAGCGCTGGGCGCGCCGCAGCCGAAAAAGGTATGTCCTGAGCCTGCAGTCCCTTCTGCGACAAAGGCACGGAAGGCCCCAGCTAATAGGAAGGCGAAGCGTGCCCGTCAGGAAGCTGCTAGAACACCCTTCTTTACAGAAATGGGGGTGTTCGTCACGTTCGACCGACCCGTCAGTCAACTGGCCGCGTACCTAAACGTTGGGTTGAGAGTTCCTGGACTCTTGGTCAGGGATGACGCGGTTCAGGCTACGCCATCGGTGTGCAGCAGGAAAAGGGATGTCCAGTCCTGCGGGACGGGTGGACTCCCTTCCGAGCAGCTAGCAATTGGACAGGCTGTTCCCGCACCTATGGTGACCCATTCAAAGGTGCTCCGAACCATCCAGTCACGACTTTGGCCAGAAGTCAGGGTGGAAGCACCGAGGCCATTCAGAGCAGGAGAAGTGGTTGACACCCCCGCAGACCTTGGCGATCACATCAGCCAGGTCCTCCGTTCAAGCGGAGTTGGGCAGGGCGGCCAGGCGGACCGCGAGAAGTTGGCTGCCTTCTTGGCGGCGGCTTCCACAGCGTTCGGCATAGCCATCCCAGTCCCCGACATGCCGATGGAACAACAACGACCGGATTCGGGGAATGGTGCGACCTCAGAAGACACCGATCTGGCGGTAGGGGATGATAGTGGCGATCATTCCCTGGTGATTGACTAGGATGAACCTCCTTCACCGCCGTCTTCTCCCGTCCTGTCGTTTCGACTGGCAGTTACCCATCTGCCGACTGAAACCGACGCGGAAGCCGCACCCGAGGAACAGATGCAGACTGACTCGGGTGACGATGATGCTCTTGTGACCTCCGCGGTGATGTCTCTGACGATCACCACGAGTGGTGAGGAGACGTGGCAGGAAACCAGTCCCGAGGAAGACGAGGAGCTGCTGTCCGACTGGACAGCTCCCTCGGTCCCATGAATCGGACTGGCGACCTGTTAAGGACGCCTCCCGTCTGCAGGTGAAGATATTGGTGGTCCCCGGTGAATGTTGAAGGCCTGGTTGTACCCTTACATGGTGTGCTGTCCTCCTCCTCTGTTTCACCTCTCCCGACCTCCAGGCCTCCCCGAACTCCTACCCCCCATCCCTCCCCCAAACAATGAATTTCAGACCTTGTTGGTCGGCGTCGCGGTCTTCCCGAGAGACCGGACAAGATAAGTTAGCCCCTATGCAGCGCCCTGACTCTGGGCTGTGTTCGCCAACCTTTTACCCAACCCTCCCATTCCAGGGTCACCTGATGGAGCGGGGGTCCGGTGTGGCGGCGGCTGAGGAGCCGATGGCAAGCGGCTGTCGGCCAAGGCCGCGGACA
>JAVBJR010000363.1:0-3119 GCA_031546965.1 Dysgonomonas sp. | reverse complement strand
CTCTTGACAAAAGCTAAACTCTCATTTTCTGATGTAATGAATGTAATACTGTTGGAAAATCAAATAAAATATGTATGCAATAATTGCGTTCTACAATTACTATGATTTTGAAAAAATGACCTGGAAATCAGGGAATTTGGTGTAGAATTATCGCTGGGTACCCTGAATGCGTCAAAACCTTCTCTCCGACCATCGCAATGCTCTGTTTTAATTCGACAGTCGGATCAACGTGTCCGTAAAACCACTCGTCTTCTTACGGCGGTTACATTTTGGTTAATATAGATTTTTACGGACCGCCGTGTTGAGCTTCAAAAACGAAACCGGTTACACCAAAGCAAGGAAACCCGTCGCGGCTGTCCCCGAACCAGAAGCCCTTGTCCCGGAACGAACAGCATCACCTCTTGTTCCTCCACCCGCGAAGTCCACGCCGCCACCCGCACCGATGTTACCCATCACGTGCCACCAACCGATAGTGCTGTCCATCAAGACTCAACTTACCGAACTACCAGCGGCTAGTACTGTGTCCGATCCACCGCTACAATTACAAGCCAGCCCGTAAGTTTAATGACCAAACAGTCCATGTCCTTTCTAGAAGTCGGTGTTCCCATCAGCATCTTACAGAGCTTTTATTATTTGTAGGCTTCCGGAAGATGACAGACCCGATACTCCGGTAACGGATGAAAGACCGCATGATAATAACGAACAGGAGGAACCTCGAGGAACTTCACCGGTGAAAGAAGAAAAGTCTCCCGGTGTGGCGGCGGTGGCTTCGCCGCCGCATCACGATTCGGACAACTCGCAATCGGAGACTGGATTCACGATAGCTACCATCACCACAAGAGGACCTGGATGCGTAATGGTACGGTTGGTTGATGTGCGCAATGTTCGAGGGGTCCAACATGGGCAAAAATTGCATACGGGGTTTCAAGATTTCTGAAATCCCGTAAAGATTTCCCGGATTTGTGCAGGATTTCTATGGGATTTCTGGATTTCACAAAAGATTTCTAGATTTCGCAAAAGATTTCTGGATTTCACAAAAGGTTTCCGGATTTCTCTGAAGATTTCTGGATTTCACAAAAGATTTCTAGATTTCACAAAAGGTATCTGGATTTCACAAAATATTTCTGGATTTCACAAAAGATTTCCGGATTTCACAAAGATTTCTGGATTTCACAAAATATTTCTGGATTTTACAAAAGATTTCAGGATTTCACAAAAGATTTCCGGATTTCACAAAAGATTTCTAGATTTCACAAAATATTTCTGAATTTCACAAAAGATTTCTGGATTTCACAAAGATTTCCGGATTTCTCTACAGATTCCCAGAATTTTCATTTAAAGTAGTTTTTTTTAATTTTTAATTGAGTGTTTTTGTGTAGTTTGGCAATTATAAATTTATGTTTAAACCACAAATTCTAATTGGTCTTGGCCAAAAACCACCGAAAAAGCCGCAAAATGCGGCCCAAAAGTCCAGATTTTTATAAATAAACTTCAGATTTGTCAGGATTTCCAGATTTCATTTTGGGATTTCTGAGGAGCTGTACGACATTTCCGGTCCATGTCGCACCCCTCGGCAATGGTGTTCGTTTCTTTACGCGACGGTACCAAAGTTATTGTTTTTTCGCAGCCTCCGTTGTCTCCAGGGTATCCATCAGGTAAACCTCCGCGTCCCAAGACTGGTCCTCCATCTACCCGTAAGTTCACAGTTGGTCACATTCTGTCACTTTGGACTGTGTAACGTAGTGTAGTAATGTTAGTAATGTCCATCGGGTTCGTAGAATTACAGCCGCAAAGTTCAAGTCATCGACACAGTGGCCAAAGGTACGATTCACCGCCGCCGCACCATCGCGATAGCCGCGACTCGATGTACATGAAGGATCCAAGGTAAGTTGATGGTTTTGGAAGTTGATGGAAGTGGTGGTGTTCGTATTATATTGGGTATTCGATCCATCCAGAAGTGCGTTGCATCATTCGTCGTACGGACCACCGCCGCCGTATCCTCATCATCCGCCGCAAGGGCAGCATCATTCGACGCCGTTACAACCGTCGCACCTTCATCTACCACCGCAGCATTATCCACCCAGAAGCGGTTCTTCGGTACAGTACCATTCGCAACAGCCACCGCCACCTATCAATCATTCGGGTACGTTGTCGAAAGCAGTCGCAGTTGTTAAGGACTGTCAAGTATTCCTATATTTCCTATTTTTTCCCTATTTTTTGACTGGTTCCTTTTATATTCCTATATTTTGGACGTATTCCTTTTTTTCTTCCCTATGTTTTTCCAATTTTTTTAAAAAAATAGTTCCAGCATATTCGAACAACACATTCATAATAAAAATTCAATTGGTTAAAGGAAGCGTCTCAGAAACTGCAATGTGCATTGGGGGAAAAGGATTTCCAGGCGATTTCTGTTGCCAATATGATGGTCAATGCAGCACAAAAGCAATTGGAAAGTTCACAAAAATCGGTGGAAAAATTACGGGAGAATCAACTCGCTGTTGAGAATAAGAAGAGAAAACTAATTCAGGATCAGAAATGAACCGTTCAAAAGTGCAAAAGAAGCAATGAACTAAATACTGTACATACACTCGTTCCGGACTCAAGATGAGAAAAACCGATGATTGGTTGGGGGTCGAGCGTTGGCTGGGTTGGCTAGCCGCATAACGGCCAGTGTGACGCAGTACCCAACATCGATCCTAACATGCATTTTGGGTTACATCGAAGGCTCGATGTTGGGTATCGCGTCACACTGGTTTTTCTCATCTTGAGTCCGGACCGAGTGTAGTGTTCAAACAGCTAACTGTTTATGGGGCTCTGGCTCACTTCTCATATGATAGAACAATATTTGATTTATTATTAAAAACTCCATTGTCGATAGCTTTTTTTAACATTTTAAGTGGGCATTAATCTTTATATATTCACCTGCAAATTTAAAATTTTGCATGATTATATAAGGAATCGACATAAAAAAAACCAACATCCCTATATTTTCAAGAGTGTTTTCCTATTTTTCCTATATTGTTTAGAGCATTTTTACTTGACAGTCTGCTTTAAGGTTATTCACGTGACACATGATCTTGTGGCCTTGAAGAACGTAGGTCACGGGAGAGAGAACCTTG
>JAVBJR010000420.1:0-3174 GCA_031546965.1 Dysgonomonas sp. | reverse complement strand
TTCAGCAATGTGCTGCATGGTGGCGCTTTCTTGGTATCGCAAAATACCGATTACTGTGCGCCGATGTATCGAAATCGAATGCGAACGTTTTTTTGCCGTGCATGACAAGGATGTTGACCTTGAAGCTCAATGCAAGATTATTACTTCGTAGCAGGTAAGAATGTGCAATATTAGCCTTGCAAATAATTAGGTTACTACTTACCAAAATATGAGAGATATATCTTGGATTCACTATTCTGAACCAAAGCGATTAAAAAAAAACGTTCCAGAACATGTGTATCGAAGTGAAAGTTCCGGTGTATCGAAGTGAACATATCGATACACCAGGTGCAGTAAACATCGCATGTAGATGATGTCACACATTCCAGATTGCATGCAACCTTCCATTGACCAATAACGTGGCGGGGCTCCTCAACCTAATGTTACAACACAGAGTGCCTAGTCCTGGTATATTGTGTCCTTGGTTACAATAAAAGCAAATAGTGAACTGGAATGTGAATTGTTGCAACAACAGGATGTCAACAGAAATAAGATTATACCCGAGGTATGAATAATTATGAGGACGACCCAGGACAGATATGTGGAAACCTATAGAAAAAGCGAGACAATCAGTGCTGATAACTAGTCACTTTTTCGACTTTTTGTCACTTTTTTCAGAAATAGTAGCTTTTAGTCACTTTTTGAAAAAAAGTCACTATTTGTCACTTTTTAAAGAATGAGCTATTGAATGAACCTATATTAAAGCAAAATTATTTGTAACATTTATTCTAACTTAGCAAATAAGATAAGCTATTCCTACCTTTTTGTACAGATTGTCGTTTCATGTCACCTTCATTATTGGATCATTATTAGGCTCTTCAATGATTTTAAATTTGTATTCAAATACATAAGTTTTTGAAAATATATTTCAGTTTATTATTCTTCAAGTGCAATACTGGTAGCAGTGTCACATACGCTTCGATTATTTTTTGATTGTAAAACCTACAATGAACACAATTTACCTTTTATTTGTTGTGAAAAATAGTATGTCAGATAATCCGCCTTATGTGTACTCCGTTGGGGTCAGATCCAATGAAAAAGCTTGTATATTATACAGTATATGTGTTGGTGGCTGCAGCATTTTTGTCACTATTTAGACTCTATTTATTCACTATTAAGTCACTGTTTTGGCAATATTAGTCACTATTTTGACTATTATGATCACCTGGACGTGCTATCAGCCCTGCTCCGCGTCGTGGCGGGCCATTCCCTTCTGGGTCTCCAGGGTGTGGAGCTCCATCTTGAGTTCCCGCACTCTCTCCTCCCAACCTTTCAGTGCCACCCGGTAATCCTCCGGGAGGACAAGCTTCCATCTCTCGTCCTCCAGAGCCGGTGCTGGTGGGGGGAGTGGTGGTGGTTGTGGAAGGCGTTGAGACGGCTGTATTGGGGCAGGGTCCGGCGGTGGTCTCTGCGGACGAGGGGCCATGGGCCGAACAGGAGCAGGCAGGGGTGGTGAAACCCTATGGCGCGCCTTTCGGCCGCCACCCTTCACTCCTGCCATGGCCTCCTCCCGCGGTCCTTCCTCTGCGGCTGCCTGCTCCTCGGCCAGCTTCCGTCGCTCCGCCGCCTCCCGTTGACTGGGATGCGGCCTGTACTTCTTCCTCCGCCGTCGGGGATGTTTGGGCCGGGAGGCGGGACATTGGTGTCTTTCCTCCTGGGAGGACCACTGTTGTTGCCGTCGACGTCTCAGTCGTCCTTCCTTGATCCCCGCTGTCTTCGGGGAAAGTCTCTTCTGCCCAGGACCGTATGGGCTGGTAGAACAGGTTCCTAGGGTGGAGGACCTCCCCGTCGACACCGTGGGCACAATCAGCAAGGCGGGGGTGGGCTTGGTCACCGCCTTCTTCCCCAGCTCTATTTGAGCCTGGCACCAGTCAGTGGTGGCCTTGGCTCTGGAAGCTCGTTCTTCGGGGGAGATCTCCAGCTCCCAGGTCTGCTGCTTGCCAGCTTCGGACTTCCCCTTTTTGGCCTCCGGCTTGCTGCTGGCGGTTGCCAGAGCGGAGGCCGTTGGGGCCTTCCACACGGAGGTGTATGGCCGTGTTTCTTGCGTGGTGGCTTTTCGGCTTCGGTGGTCGGGCAGGGCCGCCGCTTGGGGGCGGGATACGGAGGTGGTGGCCCCCGGGGTTTTTCTACCGGTATCAGGCCGCACCCACCCGTATCATTTCTGTAGAGCGCTTGCTTTCCGCTCCTAATCTCCCAGCTCAACACCCGGGCCAACTCATTGACTGAGTTGTCGCGACTTGGTCTCCTGGATAGAACGGTGATCTTAGTAGCGGGGGTTGCCGCGCTCTTGCCCTGGTTTTTCGTCTTTGGACAGACCCCACCGGGCGCAGGAGGAGGGAGGTCCACCATTTTTTCTGGGCCCTTAGGCGCCACCTGGGGATCTGGCCTGCGTCTGGTGACATGTGGTGGACGATTAATCAACCAATATTGGCTGGCAACGTGTTTTACAATGTTTTCAGCTTCGGCCATCAGGATGGTGAAAATGTGACCAAAACGCTGACAACTCGGCAGAACATCGGAAAAACGTTCCCAAATTGCAGTGGGTGGTGGGTGATTGAGCCTTCTTGTCCGCAATAATGTGTTTTGCAACTCAATTTTGTTAGAGCATCGTTGAAAAATGCGCCGAGCCTCCTCGCCCTCCATACGGGTGAGTTTGGAGTAGATGGTAGCAAAAGTGAAGGTTATTGATTTGGTGTAGGTGACAAACTGGAGAGTTGTGAGTTTGGAGTAGATGGTAGCAAAAGTAAAAGTTGTTAATTTGAAGTAGACTGTTGCAAATGGGAAGGTTGTGCATTTGGAGTAGACAGCTGTAAATGGGAAGTTTGTGAATTTGGAGTAGACGACTGCGAAAGTGTTGTGCCATCTTCCTGAGGAGGCACTTCAGCTGCCTCACAGGAAAGCTGAGCATAAACAGGTTGCTTTAATTCATATAATTATAAGATGCATTAATGTCATTAATTGATACTTGCATGCTGCTTCCATGACATAATAATTGTACCTCGAGCAAATCAGATGTGGGACGAATGTAAATGATATTCCGTATTCTTGTCTGAATTAGAACAGGGACTGATATTTCTGAGGTACGTGGACATATTCTGGTTAAATCACTTTCAGGCCTAAATTATTATCCGCTTA
>JAVBJR010000582.1:0-4313 GCA_031546965.1 Dysgonomonas sp. | reverse complement strand
CCTTCATATTCTACATTGTATAAGTCTTCTACAAAATGTTTCAGGTAATTTTTTTCTGCTATATAATCTATTAATGCCTTTGCTTCTTTATCATCTTTTTTACTTTTTTGATTGGTGGTCATCAGTATGGTTGCCACTATCATACCGGCACCTACATCGTCTCCTACATTTTGAAACTTGGCATAGCTGCTGCATGTGTGCAATAAATCTATTAACTGTTTTTGTCGTTCTAATGTTAGGTACTTGAACGGAGACGTAATTATGGCTGTAAATTTAGGATCAGACGGAAATACAAATAAATTGTCTGAGCCTTTAGTTATTTGGAAATTATCTATTACATGTTTAACCAATTCATCGCAACTCGTAAAATTGTATTCATTTAATTTTGTCAGGGCTTTTTTGTAATTAAGAAACAGTTCTAAAGTGTTCTCAAGTTTACTTCTGTCATAATTGACAGGTTTATTTTCGTATCGCCAAAACAACGATCCATCGTGTTTTTGTATATCTACAAAACTATTATATAGATCTTCGTTAAGTCCCTGGGTTGCAACAGCTATTTTTAATAGTATATCATAATCTGCTTCAGGGACCCAGTTTTTATTGGCATCATAAACAGTTTTACCAAAATTATTTAAAGTTTCATATGTATCATCACCACTTGAGCAATTAACGGTTATTACTCTTTTATCTTTCCTAATGGAATTAATAAAACCATTGAGACCTTCTGTACTTAATTTGTCTTTTATATCCTGATAATCAACAGTAATCTTATATGATGGCTGGGGACAAGGCTTTTGCAGATCAAAATATAAATTTATTTTACTGGTTTCACCCACGGTCTTAACAACTTTAAAATAGCTGTCTTTTAAGAGTCCTGCCACATTACTTTTATATTTATTGTCTCCCTCAAGGGTTTCATCCCAGCAGTAAAAATCATCGTTCAATCTAAAACTATATAATACTCCCTGACTATTAACCGAAACGTTACAACTTTTTGATGATATGATAGTTTCTGTTCCTGTTATTTGAACAACCTTATAATCCGGGGTCAATACATAATTAGTAAATTCCCCCGCACTCTGGCTTTGAAACGCATACAACTTAAGTTTCGGATCATTAATCTGCTTCCAATCAAGATGTGTTAATTCGTTTCCGTTTGCATAATCCATCAATAAACCGGTTGTTCCTTCGCCTGTCTTGTACTGCTCCCAAGTATGCTCGAGATTGAACACCCCATGTCCCAGCTCGTGGGCGGCGGTCTTTTGGTTTGCTGAACCAAATACATAGCCAAACTGTCCGTTCAAGCGCATATAGCCCATTTGTCCGGTAGAAGATGGTTTGCTCGAAACAAACAGTACATAGCGTTCGCTATTGCCATACGCCTTATTGATGGCTTGCTGCATACTGCTGTAAGTAGACAGCAGCGTGTTTTTCTCCGTAAGAATTGTCGAGCTACCTTCCAAATAAGGTGTTATATCAAATACTTGTTCGTCTTTGATAAAATTAATGGTAACCCCTGCTTTGTTCCAGATCGCATTTGTTTGTGTGATAATGCTATCTAGTTTACTTTTACTGACATCATCGGTAGCCACCAGTGCTACATTGATGGTTTTGGCTTCGAGGTGTACCAGTTTGAAGCTATTGATTACTTGTTGTTTTTGGGTCGTATCTTTAGGCATCAACACGGCGATAATGTCTTCTTCGGCATAGTCCATCGTACCGTGTACTGTCAGCTTATAATCGCTGCCGGAGGTTTTAACTGCTTCTATTTGGCTTCCTGTATTGAGCGTTTTAAAGATAATTTGGTTATCTCTTAGGCTTTCGTCGCTAAAGGTTACTTTGGCTGCCAGTTCATCGGTTTGTTTGTTGGGTACTGCTTTGTAGGATATAGAGACGGTATTGCCGTCGGCATCTTTTACGGTTGGGTATTTTGCCTTGAGTTCTTTGGGTTTGCCTTCGGCTGTGTCATAGGCATATTCAGATGCTGATGCATCCCATGTTATTGTTACTCCTTTTGCGGTGTATTGGTCTACTTGGGCTTTACTGCCTGAGCCGGTAATGCCTTCCGTGTTCTCCTGTGTACACATAATATCAGTTTGCGCTTGCAAAGCAAACGAAAACAAGAAAAATATGTATAACAGGCTGTGTCTCATTTTTATTTTATTAAACTACTGATCTAAGTTTGGAATGTATTCTTACAACTGGAATTACCGAATATGCTGCATTACTTACCCCACATTGTCCGATAATATCTTACTTTATAATCAGGATGTTTTTTCTTAAACTCGTTTAAATACTTAATAAGTAATGTATCATTGTGCATATAAGCATATCTGGCAATATCCTCAATACCTGAATAGCCTTGCAGGGAGAAGGTTTTCCTTTTTTCCTCCAAATATGCTTGACCTGCCGAAAGCCCATTGTATTTATATTTCCCTAATTCTTGATACCAGTTATATGTAGAGAGCTTCGTAGAATATTCTGTCATAATCTGTGGTTTTTTCTTATGCATTATTTTTATAGAATCCGGGATATTCGTAATATCAAGAAAAGTTGTGTCTTGTAAAAGCATGTATGAGTTGAGGAAATCCTTTGGATAATAGGGATTCTCTATTGCATTGACTAATGCTTCTCTTATTTTAGGGGTCATGTATTCAGATGGTTTTGCTTCATCTGCTCTTAAATACCCATAATAATGTTCTTCTTTTATGCTGATTAGCGATATTTTCTCTATCAAATCCAATACTTTCTTACTGTCTGTCTTGTTTAATATATTTGATTCATATTGTTTTATCAAAATATCTCTTATATTATACAATGGCTCAAAAGAGTACATTATTTTATGATAATTATCCGATTTTCTTAGTCCATCCAAATAATTAAGAAGTCGTTCATAAAAAGCAATGGGCATACTTTCTGAGATAGAGGCGTAATACTTGTTATTACATTTATTCTCAACGGTCTTATTTTCATCACAGTCCTGAACAAATATCAACAAGGTATCTTTGTTGCTTATATAGTCTGAAAAAATAGAAAGAGATGCTTCAAAATAATCGCCAAAACGATTTTCACTTTGGTGGTGGTTCTTTTTTTCGATTAAAGTACTATCTATCATTTTTTCCAGTAACTGATACATCTCCTTTTCAGAGGTTGCCACAAACTTTTTGGGAACATTGTCTGCTTGCTGAGCCAATAACATACTGCTCCATAGTGATATAATTAAAAGGATTACTATTTTTTTCATATATTATTTATTATTTAATCGTTTCTGAATACTTTCTCTTATCAATTGTATTTGCCATGAATAAAAATCTCTTTTGGGTGGTGTATCTCCTCCTAATTTCCTTCGGTACCCCATTACGTTAGAACTTTTAAACTGATAATCATTTGTTTGTGCTTCTGTTCTATCGCTTGCTGATGCTGCTCCAATATTTATTGAGATTTCATCTAACCCACTACAGTGCCCTAATTCGTGTGCAACAACATCATCTTCTAGCATAAGGCTAAATGGTTGTGCTGTATTTAAATACAAATAATTACCTCCTAACCCTATTGTAAAACCTGCTGCTCCGGTATTTTCTTTTGGAAAAGGAATTATATAATATTGATTCTTTTTATAATCTGGAGATTTTTCTAATACCTCGGAAATCTTTTTTTCCAATTCAGCAGAACCTATGGGCACTGTATTTACCTTGACTTCAATTCCTTTTTGCCAATTAACATTCATGGTATTGTAAACATTATTCAAATTACTTATAAGTGATGCGAAATCATATCCATCGGGCAATCCTTGTCCATCTACGATTACTATATTTACTATTGGCTGCAAAAGGGGTTCGTTGATTTGCCTAAACTCTAACTTCCCTTTAATAGCTCCATTATCATCTTTTATATCCAATATAGTACCATTAGGTGGTGTTTGAACGATAAATTCTTTGCTAAGCTCAATAATCTGATCTCCAATTTTATATTGAATATGACTTGCATTATTTTCTCTCAAGATACTAGGATTATCAGTATCTACGAGGGTTAATTTTACCGGGCATGAATTTTTATAATGAATAATTGGAATCTTATATGGCTTATCTAATCCTACTAATTGTTCTGATTTCATTGTACTTTTCGAATCTCTTAATGAAGGGAACTTTGGATCCAAACCAATAGAGTAATAATCTTCTAAGTACATGACAAAAAATACAATTCTGTAATAATCAATACATTAGTGGTAAAATATTAGGAAAAGACCTTGATTTTTAGTATCTTGTAAAGAAAACTTCGCGGTTTTTTGATTACGATATGCAAACCAAGGTCTC